>JASMFO010000087.1 GCA_030751755.1 Candidatus Woesearchaeota archaeon | reverse complement strand
GACAGATTATATTTAAATTTATTGATTTAGATGGTTTACAGTTCTTAGAAACATAATAGCTCTGCCTGTTTTTAATCTAATTTTATTCTTTTTTACAGTGTTTTGATATTGTTTATCAATAGGGGGAAGGCCATAAGCATGTAATCTTTTACTAACCATACGTATTGAATCCTCTGTCAATTCACCATATTCATTTCCATTTTGATCCCTTAAGATATTAACAACTTGAGCACCATTAATACATTGTATAGCAAAAACATCAGCTGGCTCATAATTTTGTGTGCCAAACCATATAGGCTGTCCTGAATTAGATAGGGTCCTATCAAATAAATATGCAACATCCCTGCGTGCAACATGAGGATTTCCCTTAAATTGCTTAAAAAGCTCTCTTTGGAGAGCAGGGTTTCTGTCCATATGTTGAACAATGAACCATATAAAAACTTTACTTCTTCACCAAAAATTTTTTGAAATCATATAATTTGAAATCGACATAATTCATATTTAAAGCGAAAAATTATAGAAAAATTTATATGCTCAATAATTAAGGATAGTAAAAAAGGGTTATAGATGAAAATCACAATTGATACAAAAGAGGATTCTCATGAAGAGATTCAGAAAGTCATAAAGATGCTTTCTTCTCTGACTGGAAAGGAAGTGATGAACAATTCCGGAGATTTATTTGGTGATGACACCTCCAGTACAAACCAAAGTTCTGATCTTTTTAGCGGTACAAACGAAAGCAGTAGCTCAGGTTCTGATATATTTACTGATAGCAGCAGCACTGATTCTTCTGAACCTAGCAGTTCTGAGGATTCTTCTGAAAGTTCCAGCAGTTCTTCTGGTGGTGGTGTTTTTAATATGTTCAACAGTGGAAGCGATTCAAGTTCTGCCAGTGATACAAGTTCTGAAACTGCAGCAGAAGAAACATCAGAAGAAGATGATGAAAAAAAAGATGATGATTCAAACATACCTGGTGTAGAAGAGTATCATTAGATTTCTATAATCTTCCCTTTCTTACCAACATTAATTACCTTAGTTTTGCCAATCTTTTCTTCTATGCCTTCAGCCTCGTGAACATGACTGCATAGCAGTAAATCAGGATGAAATTTATCTATGGCTTTTTTCACACCTTTGCTTCCTGGAAAGATTTTTGTAAATTTCTCCATCTTGCTTTCTGAAGGATGAACATGCGTTGCCATTATTTTTTTATTTAAGTATCTAACTTTATCAAAACCTTTCTTCAATAAATCATAAATTTCATTTTCTTCTAATTGGAACAACCCAATGTTTGCTCCGCCACATCCAAAAATGCCAATTTCTTTGTATTTAACTGAATAGCCATGAATATTTTTAACGCCGTAAAGTTCTGCAAGAAAATCAGCAGTAGCAACAGTCTCATGATTGCCTGGCAAAAGCAAAACTTTTTCCTTTCTTTTTTTGAATGGGCCAATTATATTATCTGTGGATTGCTCCATCATTGTCAAATCCCCGCACAAAATAACCAAATCACAATGTTCTTTCTCAGCCTTCTCTGCAAGTTTCTCAGCTAGCCCTGTGTCTCCATGTATATCGCCAGCTGCTAATATCCTGAGTTTCTTTTCTTCTTTGGGTTTCATTACTAGATAGAGTTAGTGATATTGATTTAAAAATGTTTCTTACAGATATTGTTATTTCTCATGTAATGGATGCTCATGGCCTACTTCCTTCCTCATTCTCAAATGTTCAACATGGGCAACCTTTTCTTTCAAAAATTTACTAAGATTCAATCCATGTGCCTCAATCATTGTAGATACATGGTGCCCGCCTAAAAAATGAGGCATAAGCACATAAGTTGCGCCTGCATCATACAACTTCATTGCTTCATCAATCTGATGAGAAACAACTGTTATAATTGCTTTTTTATTGGATTCCCTGACCTTGTTAATCAATAAAAGATTTGTATCTAAGTTATGTATTGTTGAGGCAACCATTTTTATTTTTGAAAAGTTTAACTCATTTAGCAATTCAGAATCGCTTGCATCGCCGTACTTGCAATCAAAGCCCCTTTTTGCTAATTTTGTTATTGTTTCCGGATTATAATCTACAACAAGAAACTTCTTTTTTATTTTTTTAAAAGACTCTAGGATATCATAGCCAATTCTGTCATACCCAAAAAGAATAATATCGTAAGTTCCATCTTTATGGTGTTTATGTTCATCGACTTTTTCACCTTTTCTTTCAAATATTCCCAGATACCTTGATAAATGGGGGTATATCTTATTTGCATAAAGTATAAGGTAAGTAGAGCCAGCAATAGTTATTAAACCAACAATGGTCACAAGAGATAATATCTCATTTGTCAGATGTCCTACATTAACTCCTAATGCAATAAGAATTAAAGAAAATTCACTTATCTGGGCTACTGTTAATCCTGCTAAAAAACTGTTTCTTTTAGTGTAGCCCATCAAGCCCATTAATACCATTACTATAAGCGGGTTCCCGATAAGTATAAATACTGAAAAGATTAGTATGGGAATTACATATTGGCTTATATTTGTAAAAACCATTTGAGAACCTAGTGATATGAAAAACAGAATAATAAAAAAATCACGTAATGGTTTCATTTTAGAGCCAATCTCATAATGGTATGGGGATAAAGACAAAGTAATGCCTGCTATTAACGCTCCTGCTTCTATTGAAAAATTCAAATAATAAAAAAGGCTGGCTATTGCAAAGCACCAGCCAATTGAAAATAATAATAAAAATTCCTGTGATTTAGCAATGGCTTGAGTTATACGCGGAAAGATATGAACGCTTATTAGAAATAATAAAATCAATAAACCCACACCCCTTAAAACAGTTTCAAGTGCTAAAGTAGCAAAATCTATTCCAGCTGGAATTGATGATATAACCATCAGGATAACTATTACAATTAAATCCTGAACAATTAAAAAGCCCAAAGCAATCCTTCCATACAATGTTTCTAGGTCTCCCTTATCTGACAAAAGTTTCATGATTATTATGGTGCTGCTAAATGTCAGAGCAATAGCAATATACGTTGAAACTATAGTAGAAAAGCCCAAGAACTTACCTATGAAAAATCCAATTACAGAAGTGAATATAACTTGGCCAACTCCGGTAATTAAAGAAACCTTGCCAACATCCTTTATTATTCTTGGGTTTAAGTTTAATCCTACCATAAATAAAAGCAACGCTATGCCTATCTGCGCAAAAGTTGCAATGGCATCTGTAGGTGTGACTATATTAAAAAAATAAGGGCTTACTATAATGCCTGTTAGAATATAACCTATAACCAGCGGCTGTCTTAACAACCGCATTATTCCAGCAACAATTACTGCAATAATGATAACAATGCTTAATTCAACAAATACACTTACAACCATCTTTTACCTCTTTGTTAATACATAATATTTAATTTTTACCATTTTATATTATTTCCATACTTCCATTATCCTTAATTTCTTTATCTGCCTTTTCAGTCAATCTTAATTCAATAACATCAGTTTGCTTCAATTGCTCAATTAATTCATCTTTTGTTTTTCCCATTAATGAAGCTAGTTCATCCAATTTCATTTTGCCTCTTTTTTTACCTTAAGGATAAAGCCTTCTTTATGCTTCTTGAACTCAACTTCTGCGCCTTTTTCCAAGCCTTCATACTCTGCCAGAATCTTAGGTATAGTAACTACAAGCTGTCCAGACGGTAATTTTTGTACTTTGACCATGGTATTAATAGTATTTTTAAT
>JASMFO010000086.1 GCA_030751755.1 Candidatus Woesearchaeota archaeon | reverse complement strand
TCAGATGTTATATTTTGGAATATCATCGGTAAAGTTACATTTTCTAATGCTGTTAGAGTACTAATTAAGTTAAACTGCTGAAAGATGAACCCAATTTTTCTGCCCCTTATCTGAGCCAGCTCAGATTCAGGCAGTTTTGAGATATCTTTGCCTTCCAAATAGACTTTGCCTTTAGTTGGCATATCCAGGCAGCCAATTGAGTTAAGCGCAGTACTTTTTCCAGAACCAGAAGCTCCTTGCACAGCAACAAATTCACCCCTATTTATTTTTAGATTTAAACCACAAAGTGCTGGTACTTTTACTTCACCCATTTTGTAAATCCTCCATACATTGTCAAGTTTAATTATAGTGTCTTTCATTTATTTTAGTACCCATAGGTTTACTCCTGCTTTTTTCATCCTCTTAAAATTATTATCCAAGGTTAGTTCCAGAAGATATTTTTCTGCTGTATTCCAGGATATCTGAAAGTGATTAGCAGTCTCTGCAGTAGTTATAATCTCTTCCTTCTTGGCAAAATCCAGAATTTTCTTTTTGAAATTATGTAATCTCATAAGTAAACACCTATTAATATACCTATTACTATACCTATTAATATACCTATGTAAATACATATATTTAAATGTTACGTTTTAATTTTACAAAGAAATTTATTTCTCAACAAGCACGGCCCTTATCGGGCTACCGTCCCCGCCCTTGACTTTAAGAGGCAGCCCAACAAAGAAATATCTTCCGGGCTTTATCTTTGATAATTCCAGGCCCTCAATAATGGGAATATCCTTGTTAAACAATGTCTTGTGCGTCTCATGCTCTGGCTGGTTCCTCTCAATGCTTAAATTATCAATACCCACACATTTTACCTTTTTCCTTGCAAGAAATTCTGCCCCGCCCATATCAAGATAAATATAATTCTTATCAAATTCTTTAAGGGGCTTAGCCATAGTTTTTAACAAAACAATATCATTCTTTTTTATTATTTTATCCTTTTTTTTATTTTTCATTGTATTTTTTTCATTGTTCTTTGCTTTATTGGAGATAGTATTATTAAAATCTTTTACTGTAATCTTATCTTTATTATTGGAAAAATCCAAAACAATACACTCACCAATGAACTTATTAATATCCATCTCCTCCATTTTCTTCCCTTTCTCAAGCATATGAAAATAAGCATCTGCATGCGTTCCTGTATGACTCCCAATCTCAAGCTTTGATTCGTTGGCACCATTTTCTAAAGTGCCAGTTACAACAAATTTGAACTTTTTTTCTTCCTTGTCCTTGTAAACAGGCATTCCTTCTCTAATTTCCATAGATATATCATAGATTTTCATTGTCAATCAAATTATCTTTATTATTTTAATTATCAGTTTTTTATTGTTTTGAATCATTTTGTAGTAACTCTGAATAAGAAGGTTTCTGAGGTTTGTACCATCTCCTTCCATCTTTCTCAATCAACTTATCCGCTTCTTTAGGTCCCCAACTATCTGGATTGTAATTAGAAACCTTTCCATGCCTCCAAGCTTTAGTTATTTTATCAACAATCTTCCATGAATGCTCTACCATATCCCAGCTCGTAAACAAGGTCTGGTCACCAATTGTAATGTCATAAAGCAGCCTTTCATAAGCATCAAGGCTATTTGGTCCAAATCTGCATTCATGGCAGAAATCCATTCTTACATTGTCTACTATCATCTTCTTCCCAGGAACTTTTGCCGAAAATTGCAAGGAAATCCCTTCTTCCGGTTGTATCCTGACTATTAGCATATTTGGTTCTGTATGCTTGACATACTCATCAAATAAAACACTATGATTCTGCTTAAAAACAATATTTATCTCAGCAACCCTTTCCTTTAGCCTTTTTCCAGTCCTTAAATAAAATGGGATACCTTCCCATCTCCAGTTGTTAATATTTAGTTTTAAAGCAACAAATGTCTCTGTATTGGATTTTTTATCAATTTTCTCCTCATTTCTGTAAGCATTTACTCTTTTTCCATTTATTTCTCCAGCACCATATTGGCTGCGTACTGTTCTATTCTTAACGTCTTTTAGCGTAAATTGCTCTATAGACCTTAGAACCTTTACCTTCTCCTCTCTTAGGTCATATGCATCTAGCCTTACAGGAGGCTCCATTGCTGTTAGCGCAACAAGCTGCAGCATATGGTTCTGCACCATATCCTTAAGAGCTCCGAACTTATCATAGTAATTCCCTCTTGTCCCAATTCCTAATTCTTCTGCAACCGTAATCTGCACATGGTCAATGTATTTTTTGTTCCATACAGGCTCAAAAATGCTGTTTGCAAATCTAAGAACAAGCAGATTTTGTACAAGCTCCTTGCCAACATAATGGTCAATCCTGTAAATCTGTTTTTCCTTAAATGCCTTTTTTATTGATTCATTGAGTTTTTTTGCTGACCTTAAATCATGGCCAAACGGCTTCTCAAAAACAATTCGCGACCATCCAGAACTTGCAGTAAGATCATTCTTCTTTAAATTAGCTATTATTGTCTCAAAGAAGCTTGGAGGTGCTGAAAGATAAAACACCCTATTACAGGCAGCGCTTTTTGTGCATATCTTTTTGATTAAAGTCTTGAGCCTGTTGAAACCTTTAACGTCCTGAAACTCGGATTGATGGTAAAAAATCTTATTTGCCAGCCTTTTCCAAACTTTGTCATTTATTTTTAATTTTGAAAATTTTTTTGTGGATTTTAAAACTTCTTTTCTGAATTGCTCGTTACTTTTTTCTTTTCTAGCAAATGCTATTATCTTTGAACTTTTATGCAGAAGATTTTCAAACTCCAGCTTATAGAAGGCAGGCAGTAATTTCCTGTTCATGAGGTCGCCAGTCGCCCCAAAGATTATTGTCATGCATGGCTCAATTTTATTTTCCATCTTACTTATTCTTTTTTACAGCATGCCCTCCAAACTCTCTTCTTGTAGCAGCAATCATTCTCTTACCCAATGTAAATTTCTTGCTTTTATCTACTCTAATTTTTGTAGCAATTTCAAAAGCAGGTGCATACCCTTTTATGGACTTTACTGTTTGTTTGAGTTCATTTATTGTAACACTCATATTTATCGGACTAATCTCTTTAAAGTCAGGCCTCTTTAACGCAACATTAGCCAGATCCATCAGCCAGCTGTTTACAACGCTTGCAGGTCTCCAAACAGAAGTTGCTTTAACAATATCAATTGGCTGCTTAAAACCCTTTAGCAGCTCAACTCCTTCAGCTATGCCCTGCAAGTATACATACTCTACTATATTATGCACGCTCTTTACAAAGTGTCCTGCACCCACATTTCCAAAATAACCATAACCTCCTTTGGCAGACAAAGCTTTGCAGAATGGTTCTATGCACTTAAACTGGTTTTTTGGACCTCCAACCATCAAAGTATAGCCATTTTTTAGTCCCCAAATACCTCCGGAAACACCGCAATCAAAGAAATGAATGCTATACTTCTTGCACAATTTATCATGCTTTTCCGCATTTCCATAAAAATCGTTTGCACCGTCAACAATAATATCTCCTTTATTCAACTGCGGAAGAACTTTTTTGATCATATCATCAGTAACTCTTCCGGCAGGCAGCATTATCCAGACAATTTTTTTTCCATCCAGCTTCCCTATCAGCTCTTCAACACTAAAAGCAGGGATAGCTCCTTTCCTTGAAATTTGCTTTACTTTCTCTGGATTCCTATTATACGCAACAACTTTAATCTTGTGTTTAAGAAGTCTCTCAACCATATGGAAACCCATTCTTCCAAGACCAATAAGACCTAGTTTCATTTTAAAACCACCCTTTTTATTCTGATAGTGAATAAAATGACTAGTATTTAAATAATATGCCTTTAATCCTATAAGATATCCATGAAATCTGTAATATTATTGATATCTAGTATTGCTATATTGCTTTTAATCTCAGCATGTAACACAATAGAAAAAGAACCCGTTGTAGAGCCTGGAAAAACTATTACATTTGATTATGCAGCAGGCTTCGATAATGGAACATTGTTTGACACCACTTTTGAAGCTGCTGCAATAGAAGCAGGAATCTATAATCCCAACAAGATTTACGAGCCTGTAATGGTTGTATATGGGAAAGACCCATTATTTATTGGTTTACAAGAAGCATTGCTCGGTATGAAAGAAGGCGAGTTAAAAAACATTAGGGCCCCGCCAAATAAAGCCTATGGAACAAAAATAGAGAACTCTATAATATCTGTACCTAAACTTACAATTAATAATTATGAAAATTTAAGAATCAATGATGTGGTTATAGTAGTTACACCAGATGGTAATAGGATAAGTACTTATGTAAAGAAAATAGGGGAGGAAAACATTACTGTTGATATGAATCATCCTTTGGCTGGAGAATATGTGCAGTTTGCTATAATGTTGGGTAGTATAGAATAATTTTTTATTATTAATTATTAATTTGATTTATTTTTAATTGTTTATTGATTAAATTGTAATTGTTTTAATTGATTATAATTCATTTTCCATTGTAAGTTTACCGGTCAAACTCCTCAACATATGCCCGGTAATTTCCAAATTATAGAATTTTTTCAATGCAAGCCTTCCTTTAACCCCTACAATCAACGGATAAGTTCCAAACTGTCTGCAGAAAGTTGTATTTCCATCATAAATTTCAGCATAACACTCCCTGAGCACAGTGCCTTTTGGTGCAACTCTTTGCAGCATTGGCCAGTCAATATTCTGCCGTATGTCATTTCTCCATTTCCAATAATATTTTTTATTTTTCCTTAAAAATTTATCTCTGTCTTTTTCAAAAAGTTGTGTGCCTTCAAATATAGCAACCTGCCTTATATTAATTCTTCTTAACATTAAACCATCATCATAAACTTTCTTGAGATATTTCATATTTTCCTCATGAGTTTTTTTGCTCTCTCCCCTTAAACCAAAAATTAGGTTAATGCCAGGCAAAAACTTAGGCATTCCATGTTCTCCACGCCCTGCGCCATACTTATTAAGAATTTTAATGGCATCATATGCGATTTTAGGACTACTATTTAGATTATTTTGCTTGCAAACTTCCTTATCAAAACTTTCAACCCCTAAAGCAGCTACATTTCCAGGCGTGCAATATTTAACAATAGCTTTTGTTATCTCATTGTTCCTGTCTGCAACAACTTTTACAGGATTTACATTATCTATATGCAGAATCTTTATTTCTTTGCAATTTTTTCTAATTTCTTTCAACAAATCAATGGCATCTGGAAATGTATAGAAACAATTTTGTTTTCCCAACCTGAAAAACCTGCAACCTAATTTATAAAATTCAGCGATCTCCTTTAAAATATCCCCTTTGTCACGAAACTCAACCTTGTTTTTTAATGGCTCTATGCAAAAGCTGCATTTTCCTACATCACATCCATGTCCTGTTTCTATCTCTATCATCCTGTAATCAGGAATCTGCTTGATAATTTTTGCCCCATCGACAGCATAGTCCTTAATTTTATCATAAGTAAAATTAAACATAGAACTATTAACTTTGTCAAATACGCTTAAATCAGCTTTCTCAAAAAATTTTCCTCCAAATAATTGGGTGCCGAAAACAACAGGTCCTGTAAGAATTTTTTTGCATTTTAAATCCTTGATTAATGGTATTATCTCTTTTAATGTTCCAGGTACTGCAGAAAGATACTTTCCAGGAACATGAATTCCAAGAATAATAATTAGCTGGTCAGTTTCCTGCAATATTTTTTCAGTGTTTTTATGATTAATTGTTAAATTGTATGTTGTAATGTCTGTTTTTTGGGAAATCTTTGTTTCCTTTATAATAGAATTATTCTTTTTCCATAACCTTAAATCATCAATTGTTATATAATTGACATCCTCATTAAGATAGCCTGCTACATACCTTGGATATGTTCCCAGATAAGGCGGAACACCAAGACCAGCTGGCTCATCAGTGTAGCAGTCTAAGATTGTATAAATCATACACTAAGTAATATTTCTGTTGTTAAAAAGGTTTTGAAAATCATAGATTTTCAAACCTCCGGAAAAAACAAAGTTTTTTCCGTTGGCTTTTTATTTGACTCAATCTCGCAAAAACATAAATATTTATATCACTTAAATTAAACACGAATTATCATGGGGGCATTATTAATATCAATAATCGTTGTAATCCTGCTTATTGTCATATTCTTATTAAATTTCTATAGAAATCCCAAAAGAAAAATACCTCAAGGCAACAATATAGTAAGCCCTGCTGATGGAAAAATAATCCGGATTTTAAAAGTTAAAAGTGAAAAAATTGGTATAAACAAGGGATTTCTTGGAAAAATAGAGACTTTGACAAAAGATATAGCAAAAGAGTGTTATGTCATTTCAATATTTATGTCTCCTCTTGATGTTCATGTCAACAGAGCACCAATTGATGGAAAAGTAGAATCAATAAAGCATGAGAAAGGAAAATTTTTCGCTGCATTTAATCTTAAAAGATCCTTAATGAATGAAAAAAATGAAATAATAATAAAAAATAAAGAAATTGATAGAGTAAAGGTGATACAGATTGCCGGTTTCCTTGCAAGGAGAATAATTTGCCTAGTAAGTAAAGATGAAAAAGTTAATAAAGGGCAAAAGATGGGCAAGATTGTGCTTGGAAGCCAGGTTACATTGATATTACCATCAAAAAAAGTGAAATTAAAAGCTAGAATAAATCAAAAAGTGTTTGGGGGCAGTACAATTATTGCAGATTTAAGATGAATTCCAAACTTAAGTTTATCTCTAATTTTATCAAGAATCCAAAAGAAGTGGCAGCTATCTCTACAAGTTCAAGATATATAATAAACAAGATTATTGAGAATATAGATTTTGAGAATGCCGCATGCATAGTTGAATACGGCCCGGGTGTCGGGACAATAACAAAGGAAATATTAGAGAATCTGAATTCTGACGCAAAGCTCATATGTTTCGAATTAAACCAAGAATTCTGCAAACACCTAAGTGACAGCCTAAAGGACCCACGTTTGGTTGTAGTTAACGATACAGTTGAAAATTTGGATTTTCACCTTAAAAAATTAAAAATAAAAAACATAGACTATGCCTTTTCAGGAATACCCTTTTCGCTTATTAAGGAAAAAAACAAAAAAATCATTGTCAGGAAAACAAGGGATTATTTGCGTGATGGGGGAAAATTTATAGTATACCAATATTCAACGCATATGAAAAAATATCTCAGGATTTATTTCAATAAGGTATCTATAAATTTTGAACCGAGGAATTTACCTCCTA
>JASMFO010000085.1 GCA_030751755.1 Candidatus Woesearchaeota archaeon | reverse complement strand
ACTTCATAAATCCTGTCTACTGACTCTTTTGGAACTTCTATAGATGCCATATTAATCTTCCTCCATTGTTTATTACCCGAGGTATTCTATTAGAATTTAAACCTCACTCAAACCCAAAAAGGGTTATCATCAATCATAGGTTTTGAAAAGGATATTTATATTGTTTAAAAATATTGTGGTTTTAACAGCATTTATAAATCAAATTGCATTTCTTTTGTTTATGAAAGCAATATTCATTCCTACAAAATATATTGGGGAAGTTGATTTGGGCAAGATTCAATTAGATAAATTGCCCAACAAATTAGGTTTAGCTACAACAGCACAATTTTTAGATAAAACTACAGAAATAAAACAATATTTAGAAAAAAATGATAAAGAAGTATTTATTGATAAAGATAAACAAAGAAATGGCGGGCAGTTATTGGGCTGTGATGTTGGTGCTGCTACAAAGATACAAGACAAAGTCGATGCTTTTCTTTATGTTGGTTCTGGTGAATTCCATCCCCTAGGAGTTGCTTTGCAGACAAAAAAAGAAGTTTTTACATTTAATCCAGTTTCTGGTGTTTTTTTTAAATTAGATGAAAAAGAAATTGAAGATTATAAAAAAATTAGAAAAGTAAAATGTGTAAGGTTTCTTCATGCAGATAATATTGGGATTTTAGTATCTACAAAACCTGGACAGAATAGTTATAAAAAAGCTTTGGAAATAAAAGAGAAATTAGAAGAGAAAGGCAAGAACTGCTTTATTTTTGTTTTTGATACTTTGGATGCAAATGAAATGGAAAATTTTCCTTTTGTTGATTTCTGGGTAAATACTGCTTGTCCAAGGATTGCTGGTGATAAGGACAAGAAGAATGTCATAGATGTGGGTGAGTTGGAGTTTGACAAATAATAAAAAAATTTATATATTTAATATGCTTTACTTTATTGCTAATATTCTTTTAAAGAAGTGACCTGAAACGAACAGATTAACTCGGATTACACGCGGATTGGAAGAAATTTTTGGGTTTAATAGGCATAAACCAGACCCTATTGTAGAATTGGAAGCTAGTGCCGACATAGAAGAAGCTCAGTTAGAGCAAAAAGCAAGCTTGTACCTGGGGGAAATGCAAGAAAATGAAAATCTTGTTTTTTATGTAAAGCAGAAGAATGACTTATTGTACAATGCTGCCTTCAAGGGTGGAGAGACACTTTCCAGCAGGCTGCAGGCGTTAGCTAGCGCAGCCAAAAAGAAGGAGTATAGTATAGACGGCCTGTACTTGGTTCTTAAAGACAAGCTTGAAAATGCTACTGATATTGCATCTCAAGGCGGAACTGCGGAAAGCGCTATACTCCGTGATGAAACTGCTGTAGCAATACTTACGACAATGGCCTTTTATGGAGGAGTACAATTCCGCCTATTAAATAATTTTAGCGAAGCCTATTCTTCTGTTACTAGTAAATTGCGTCATAAGTCAAAATTTCAGGCAAATAACCTTATAATCCATAATGCTTTCGAAGGTCTGTTGGATGCTGGCCTCATAGCACAGGGAACTTTAGAAGGCACACCCATAATTTATGGCACATCGAAACTTGATACATACCTGCGCAGAAATTCTCCTATCTCTCAATAACCTTAACATCATCAGTTAAATCAATAATCCTGCTTGGCTTGCATTTTTTTTCTCCTTCATCAACAATAAAATCTACCTTGCTTTTTATTTCTGGATCTAAGTCGTCTAAAGATGTCATGAAATCCTCATTGCTTTTATTGGCAGATGTTGTTACAAGTGGTATGTTAATTTCTGTAACAAAATTACTGAACCAATGGTCCGGAATTCTTACTCCTAGAGTGTCTTTTTTTGGAGCGACGTTTTCTGCTACGCATTGATTTTTCGTTTTTAGAACCAATGTGTAAGGTCCTGGAAGCCTTTTTACCCAGTCTTTTGCATTCTCATTAACTATGCAGTTTTCATCAATCCATTCTTTTGATGGAGCAATTACAGAAAAAGGATTTTCTTTTCTTAGTTTTATATTTCTTATTTTTTCTACAGCTTCCTTGTTTGTTGCATTACATCCTATGCCATATATTGTATCCGTAGGATAAATAAAAATTGGAGATTTCTCTTTTAAATTAGTTCTTATTATATCTTTTTGGTTTTCAAATTCTTTCTTGCTCAAAACTCTCATAAAATGGGGGAATTTGAAGTGTTTTTATAGTTTGTGTTATGAGAATAAATTAAAAAAATTAAAAAAATAAAAATAATTTACAGATTCCTTATACTCTGTTTCCTAACAGATTGCTGCCAGTAAAAATTCTCAAGGAAATCAATCTTTTTCTTGTAATCTTTCCATTCCATGAAATTCCTTTTGAAAATGTTAAAGCTGAGCATTTTTATGCACCTAAATAGCCTTGCATGAATCCCTGCTCATGGGGGGATATGCTGTCATCATCAACATATTCATCAATGCCTTCTTCTGTGTAGATGTCTAATTCTTCTTCTTTATCTTGTGTTTCTTCTACAGGTAATGCTTCTTGAAGCAATTCTTCTTCCATTTAAATCACCTCTTTTCCAATAATTTTCCGCTGAATTGCAGATCAAAACTGTCTATGTTCCTTAATGTTAGTTCTCTTATCTGCTTGTAAAACAAATCCTTTATTGTTTCATTGCTTATGTCCATTTTTTTCACCTCAAAATCTGGTTTTGAATTTAAAAGGGTGGGGCAGGAAAATTGTATTTTGAGACTTTTTTCCTGCCTGCCTCATAAACAACACGAGGGTGTTAAAAGAATAAAGAGTTGGATTAGTTTATATATCTCACGCGCAGATGTCCAGTGCAATAGGAGCATGTCCAGTGGTTATTTTCAATATGGAAAGAAAAATATTTATATATGAAAATAATTATTTCTGATATATGGAGAGAGTGCATGTGATAATTCATGGATCTGTGCAAGGTGTTTTCTTTAGGGCTAATGCTAAAAGAATTGCAGAAAGTTTAGGTTTGAAAGGTTATGTGAGAAATATCGATGATGGCTGTGTGGAAGTTGTTGCAGAAGGTTCTGAGGAAAAATTAAAAGAGTTAATTTCTTTTTGTAAAAAGGGTCCGGAAGCTGCTAATGTAAGTAAAATTGATGTTAAATTTGAAGAATCTAGTGGAAAGTTTGAAGGATTTGAAGTGAGGTATTAAATTTAGAACTCAGTCAACTTCTTTGTTTCAGTTGCATACTTAACTATAGAAGTGTTTCCGTCTGCTCCTCCAGAAGTTTTTTTAACAGTAACAAACTTGTTTTTTTCCAATTTTTCTATTTTTCTCTGGAATGATTTATAACCTAATTCTCCGCCCTGCTCTTTGTAGACATTATACAAATCTCCAATCTTTTTTTCTGAGTTTTTCTTTATTAAGTTAAGTATGTTCTGTTCCTCTTCTGTTAAATCAGAACTTTTCTTTATTGTAAATTCATCAATTTTTTTAATTGCTTCATTTGTATAATCCAACGTTATTTTCCTTGAGGATTTATCTTCTGCAATATTTCCTGATTCGCGCATTAAGTGCAATCCTATTCTTATATCCTGGGCCTCAGCTGTTTTTTTTACTATTAGTTCAAAAGAATCATCATCCCAAACATCAGAAACAAAAGCGTATTGGACACGCTGCTTTAAGACATCTTTTGTTTCTTCCAGGTTATATGGCTTAAATTCCAAGCTTTCCGGCAATAATCTTGATTTAACCCTGTCATCTAAATTGTCCAGCCACTCTTTGTCGTTTGTAATCAATAAAATAGATTTTTTATATATATCCTCTAAAATAGCATACAGAAAATCAATCTCTTCCAATTTATCAACTTCATCAAAGGCAAAAACAGCAGCCTTTTTGTTTAACATATTTTTTACAATCTGGAATAACTCTTCTGTCCTTTTGTTGTGCGTTAACCTATAGCCAAGCTGCTCGCAGATATCTACAAGTATCTTAAACGTAGTGTTTTTCTGCCAGCAGTTTATATAAACAGGAACAACCTCTTCTGTTTCCTCTTCCAGCTCATTAAGAACAAACCTAATTGCTGCAGTTTTTCCAATACCCGGGGCACCATAAATGAAAATATTCTTGCCATTTTTTCCTGTGAGCAGGGGTTTTATAATTGTTGCTATGTATCTTTGCTGCTGCTCGCGATGAGGCAAAATCTTAGGAAGAAAGCTGTAATCTAAAGCTAATTCGTTCTTGAACAAAGATTCGTCTGAATGCAGCATATCCTTGAATAAAGCCATAAAACACCCCAATTAACCTCTATTCATACAGAACTCTATTTAAAGTTTGCTTTATGGACAAAGCCTATGAAAGCCTTTGCTCTAAAGATTTCTTGCGTTCTTTGATAGTCTCCCGTCCTTTAACAGATGACAGATGAGCTTTATGAGCCTGATACAATTGTCGTGCCCTTTCCCTTGTTTTAAAAGTAAATTCAGGATGTTGTTTTACAAGGGATTCATAGCTCATTGAAGGATTATCTTGTTTTGTTTCATATATAGTTCTAGCTACCTCTTTCAATTCAGGACTTAATCTACCATATGGTGTACGCATAATATATCACTAATATAGAACTCTATAAAAACCTTACTTATAGAAACAGATTTATTCCGCTACACACTCCCTATTCTCGCAAACTTCTCCTGGATCGCAGCCGCAGAGATCGCAGTAATCAACCAATTTTCCAAGATTGCAGAATTTTCCTTTTATTAAAGAGGAGCATTCCTGGTAGAAACTTCCGTCAGCACATACATGCTGCTCATTGCCATACAGCTCCACATCAAATTCAGAAAATTGTGTTTCTTTGACTGCAAAACCTGTTATTGACGGCTCTGAAAACTGTAAAGCCGCCAGGGTTGTTACCAAAAGAACTATAAGGATTCTGCCATAATAATTTGAATCTATCTTAAGCATATTAAAATTTATGCTATAAAGAGTTTAAATAATTTTCTATTTAGATTTTATTTACACAAGACCTTTATTCCGTTCATATAAGGCACTAAAACAGCAGGAACTTTGACGGTCCCGTCTTTCTGCTGATAATTTTCTAAGATAGCCCTTAAGGTTCTTGAGGTTGCTATTGCAGTGCTGTTTAAAGTATGCACATATTCTTTTTCCTGGCCTTTTTGATATTTTATATTAAGCCTTACTGCCTGGTAAGAGGTGCAGTTTGAGCAGGAAACAACTTCTTTATAGGCTTTTTCCCGGGGCATATAAACATCCAGGTCATATTTTTTTGCAGCCACTGTTCCAATATCCCCTGTACAGATACTTGTAATTTTGTAGGGTAATTTTAATTTTTTGCAAAGCTCTTCTGAATTTTTTATCAGCTCCTCAAATATTTTCCAGGAATCTTCTTGCTTGCAGAAAACAAACTGCTCAACCTTGTTGAACTGATGAACGCGGAACAATCCTTTTTCATCAACTCCATGGCTTCCAATTTCTTTCCTGAAGCACGGGCTTACGCCTACAAACTTTAATGGCAATTCTTTTTCCTCAAATGTATGGTTCATGAGTCTTGCTCCGATTGCATGCTCTGATGTAGCTATTAAGTATAAATCTTCATTCTCTACCTTATACATCATTGTTTCAAAATCACCTAAATCTGTAACGCCTTCGTATGGCTTTTTTCTTAGCATTAATGGCACTTCTGTTAGCGTAAAGCCTTTTTTTGTTAGAATATCAATAGCAAATCTCTGCAGAGCCAATTCCATCAAAGCCAAGTCTCCAAGAAGATAATAAAAACCTCTTCCGGAAACTTTTGCAGCAGAATCAAAATCTCCTAAATTTAATTTTTCAATTATTTCTCCATGAGATTTTAATTCAAAGCTTGGTTTTTTTATTTCTCCGCATTTCCTTACAGTTTTGTTTTCAGTTTCATCTTTTCCTCTTGGGACAGAATCATGCAGTACGTTGGGGATACGCATTAAATAATATTTGATTTCAGTCCTTAATGTCTCAACTTTATTTGTTAATTCATGAACTTTTTGTGGAAATTCCTTTGCTTCCTTTATTTTTTCTTTAATTGACTGGCCTTGCTTTTTTAGCTGGTTAATTTCATCTGTTATTAAGTTTCTTTTATGCCTCAACTCTTGTTCTTTCTTTAACAAATCTAAATACTGGCTATGTTTCTTAAGAATCAAGTCTATCCACTTTACCTTTTCCAGGTCATTCCTCTTTTTTAGGTCCTTTTTTACAATATTAGGATTTTCCTTAATGAATTTTATGGTAAGCATATTAGGTTAAAGGTTATCGGTTATATAAAAATGTTTTTGATATTAGAATTAGAATTCAATCCTTAACTGCATAATAAACCCTTCGATTATTCTTGCCCTTGTTTTCTACCTTAACAATTTCGATGGTTCCTATTTCCTTTAGGCTGTTAACGTGGCAGCCACCGTCTGCTTGCTTGTCTATGCCTTCTATTTCAACAATCCTTAATGTGTCTACATCAGGGGGCATTTTATTTGCTAGTTTTACCATATCAGGAATCTTTAAGGCATCTTCTCTTTTCATATAAGAAATCTTTACATGCGCATTTTTTTGTATCAATTCATTTGCAAGCTTGAAAGTGTCATCAATCATTTGCCTGTCAAAGTTTTCCAAGCTAAAGTCTGTTCTTGCTTTTTCTGGTTCAATATTTCCGCCAGTTATGAGAGCTTTTGTTTT
>JASMFO010000084.1 GCA_030751755.1 Candidatus Woesearchaeota archaeon | reverse complement strand
GTCTGCTCCATAAAAGTCTGCTCTTCTAAGGTCTGCTTCTCTAAGGTCTGCTCCTCCAAGGTCTACTCCTACAAGGTTTGCTTCTCTAAGGTCTGCTCCTATAAGGTCTGCTCCTACAAGGTTTGCTCTTCTAAGGTCTGCATATCTAAGGTCTGCTCTTACAAGGTTTGCTTCGTAAAGGTTTGCTTTGTAAAGTTTTGCTCCATAAAGGTCTGCATTTCTAAGGTATGCTCCTACAAGGTATGCTCCTGTAAGGTTTGCTTCTATAAGATCTGCTTCAATAAGATTTGCTCCTCTAAGATCTGCTCTTATAAGATTTGTTCCCATAAGATTTGCTCCTCTAAGGTCTGCTCCAGGCTTTATTTCATCTTTGCTAGGTTTTCTTCCCATTTAACATACTCTTAGAATTAGTATTTAAAAACCTTACTAAATAATCACTTGATTATTTATTTATGATAATCTCATGCTCTCCATAAAGTTTGCTATCCCAATAAAACTTATTATTTAGAATATAAGTATCCCTTTTTTACGCCGAAAACCTAATGCCCCCACCGAGAATTGAACTCGGGTCCGAAGCTCCGCAAGCTCCGATGATATCCACTACACTATAGGGGCATAGCTTGGATGTATTATTAAAGAATTTATAAATATTGTTTAATTATACTGCGTAAAAAGTTACTTAGTTTTTTACATTCTCTAATCTTTCTTGCAGGGTTAAAGGAGTTATATCATCTTGGTCTCTAATAACTTTCCTTTCTTCCGAAACATCAAGTCCAAAGTCTAGTATTGAGGATATATCCTTAGGAGATACTTGGCGGTCTATAGTAAGAATCTTACCATCAGCTAAAGGTAAATCATAAAGACGTAATTTTAAAGGATCTAAAGTAACATAGATAACATCCGATACACAAGGTTTTTGTACATAAGATACCAATTTTTGATATATTTTGCTTATGCTTTCATAAAATCTTATCTGCATTTTCAATAATCCCTCAAAAGACTAATCTGGCCTTTTCTTTTTCCCTTAAGAACCTCCTTAATCTCCTGTCCAACTTGCTTCTTGACATTCAAAGCAACACTCTTTCCCAAGATTTGAGATAATTTCATAATATCAGCTTTCTTTACATCACCAATATCCTTAATTCTATTGTAATATAATTTTCTTGCCCTTACACGACCTACTCCTTTTATTTTTATCAATGGCAATAATTCTTCTTTTACACCGTGCCTTAACCTTAACCTTAGCTTCACTATCTCCTTTTTCAGGTTTTGGAAATTCAGGATCCTGCTTATCTCTTCGCTCGCATACAACAGCCAGTCTGCAATACTCAATTTGCTTCTTAACTCTCCAGGTCTTGCATTATAACTCTCAAGCAAATATTCTTCAGTTTTTTCATTTGTCCATTCCTGCAGCATTAAAGCTGTTTTTACACTATTAATATAGTCCTCATACTCTGGTTCGTACATCGAAGGTTCTTTCTCCAATAATAAATCATAATTTCTTGTCAGCTCTTCCTGTATCTTTTCCTGCTCTTTTACACCAACTCTGAGCAAAGGCATTATCTCCAGAGTATGGCATATCATCTGCAGAAAAGATATTTCTTTTACTTTGTTGTTAGAAGCGTTTCTTAAACATTCAATAAAAAAATAAGCAGTTAATGGATCTATATAAAGCTCAGCAACTCTTTTCCCCATCAATGTTGCTTTTATTTTTTTGCTGTCATCATTAATTTTATCAGCACTGGTAAAATCTTCTTTCTCTTCCCTTTGAATAAATTCCCATTCCTCTAATAAATTTAACATTTTATCAATTATAACAATTAACTTATCGATATCAACAAATTGGTAAGCCCAAAATGTTTTGCTAAAAAAATCAACAATACTTTTCTTTGTATTTACAAAATTTGCAGCTATTAAGCTCAACAAATAAGTTCTCAAAACAGGTTCTACTGCTAATTTAGAATAAATTTCCTCTGGCTCTCCTAAAATATATTTTTCATATAATTTTTTCTTATCGTTATCGCTAATTGCAATGCAAATTGCTTCTCCTGTATTGTCAAATTTTGGGCGTCCAGCACGGCCAGCCATCTGCAAATACTCCAAAACTGGAATATAAGCCATTCCTCTTGGACCGTATCTCCTCAAATCTTTAAGTATAGCCCTAAAAGCCGGTAGATCTAAACCAAATGCAAGCGTCGGCGTAGAACAAATTATCTTTATTGTTCCATTTCTGAAATTATCCTCAACTAACTCGCGTTGTTTAGCAACCAAACCAGCATGATGAAAAGCAATGCCTTTTTTTATACATAAAGCTAAGCGTTGACATTGTTTTGTTGGATTGGATATAGCCTTAAGCACATTATAACTTAATTCAACCAGATTTTTACTTTCACTCTTAACCTTTTTGGCAATATCCTCTGCTGTCTTTTCCGCGCTCCTTTTTGTATTTGCAAAAACCAAAGCCTGCTTTCCAATCTTTATTGTATCCAAAGCTAAATCCAGAGCAGCATTCCCTGTCTCAGAAGAAATTTTTTTAGTTAGCATTAAGAAAGAGTATAATTATAATTAATATAAATTTGTTGTTTTATAATGCATCTTACGCATTATAAGCTTGAAAAATTATTAATTTTTCATTGTTTTAAACAACCACAACATTCCAAACCTTACTCACACTATCAACACCATCATTTACAATAACCTCAACTTTCTTGCTTCCAGCAGTTGAAAATATTCTTTGGTGCTGAGCACCATCTTCATATTTATCAAAAAATCCAAAACTCCATGAATATGTCAATTCATCACCATCAACATCAGCAACATTCACTTCAAAAAGCATTGGCTCGTTTTTAAGAGCAATTAAATTATCACTTGAACTAATTATCTCTGGAGCCTGATTTACATTTAGAACTGTAATTTTAACTTTTTGTGTAACCTCATCAACTCCATCAGAAGCAATAAAATCTACAGAAAATTCTTTTTCAGTTCCAGTAACAACCTCAAATTCTGGCTTCCATACAAAAAGGTTGTCTTTAAGCTTAGCGCCTTTAGGCATATTTCTTGCAGAAAAACTTACTGCATCATTGTCAGAGTCAGCAGCGCTTAACTCAATCCTTAATTCATTTCCTTCTGCTACTTCAGAAGCATCTGTCATATCAAATGCAGGCTTTCTGTTAACATCATTAACAGTTATATCAATAAACCTAATCTCTCTATGAAAACCATCTCTTGCAACAACCTTGACTATGTATTCTCCAGCATCATCATAACCTGTTTTTTTCTTATTCCTGTCCATAAATCCAGAATAAGAAAATGAAACCCTGTCATTGTCAGGATCATTATACTTCGGCTCAATCACAATCTCCTCACCCTCATTGACTTCTATATCATCCAGCCCTTCCAAAACAAATGGCTGGTTAACATCCTTCACAGCTATATTCACAATTTTCTTATCACTTAATCCCTTGCTCTGGGCTATAAAAATAACATTTATGTTCCTTTCCAATAATCTAAACTTATCCAAAACATAATCAAAAACACCATTTTTCTGCACAAAATCATAACCAGGAGTCCATGTAAATATATTTCCATCTAATTTTGCAGTTTCAGGGATATCCTGAGCAGACAAAATTATTTCATCATCATCGGGGTCAACAGCATTTAACTCCACACTAAGTTGTTCGCCTTCTTTTGCCCACATATTATTTAACTCAACCAGCTGAGGAGCCCTGTCATTATTTCTCACTATAACCTTCACATCTTTATCTCCATTAAATCCCTTGCCCTCTACTGCAATTTTTACTGTATAGTTTCCTGCATCATCAAAACCAGTTTTCCACTTATTCTTGTTTCCCAAGGGTTCTGATATACTATGCGATAAACCATATTTTTTAAAATTAGGCAGCTTTAGACTTGCTGTTTCTCCTTCAAGAACAGAAATAGCCTCAATCTGCTCTAAAATATTATCAAGGGCAACATCATTGACATTTACATCCCATTCCTTGCTTACATTAAAGGTGCCATCACTAACAGTAAATTTTA
>JASMFO010000083.1 GCA_030751755.1 Candidatus Woesearchaeota archaeon | reverse complement strand
AAACCAGCATTTCCAGCGCAGATATCATGCAATCATTTAGCTGCCCACTATTGTCCTGATGATGAAGACAAAACTATTTTTTCTGACCAAATTGCATGTTTGGATGTCGGTGTGCATGTTGACGGCTTTATAGGAGATACTGCTGCTACAGTGGATTTATCAGGAAAATATTCAGATTTAGTCAAGGCTGCAGAAGAATCTTTGGAAAATGCTGTAAAAATAATAAAAGTGGGTGTTACGCTGGGTGAAATAGGAAAAGCAATACAAAATACAATCCAAAAATATGGCTTTTCTCCTGTAAGAAACTTATCTGGCCACGGATTAGGGAAATATGAGATACATACAAAGCCAAATATTCCAAATTTTGATAATGGAGATAATACTCAGATAGGGAAAGGAACAGTTTTTGCGATTGAGCCATTTGCAAGCACTGGAGCCGGCATTGTGCAGGACTCTGGAATTGCAACAGTTTTTGAATTAAGCAATAAAAAGCCGGTCAGGAATATGATAACAAGACAGGTTTTGAAAGAAATTGAAAGTTATGATAATCTGCCTTTTACAACAAGATGGTTAACTAGGAAATTCGGGGCAAAAGCAAAATTTGCTTTAAGAGAAATGGAACAATTAGGAATGCTGCATGCACATCATCCATTGGCAGATAAAGATAAAGGAATGATAAGCCAGGCAGAACATTCTATCCTTATAGATGATAGTGGGACTGTTGTTATTCTAACACAATAAAATACATAAAGCATAAATACCCCTGTTTAATACCAAACTTCTAATATGGCTAATGCAATAGAGCAGGAATACAACAAGCTTAGCAAGAAATATAAACTGCCTAAATTCAATGAACTGGATTCTGAATTTGAGGTAAGCAATTTGGAAAATGAAAGATTTCTTATCAAAAGCATATTAAGGAAAATAGTGGAAAAGCTGGAATTCTATATAGAAGTAATAGGCAACTTAGTGCATCCTGATGCTTCTTCATTAACCACCATGTATGAAGTAAGGTTTTTTTCAGAGGATGAAAAGAATAATATGTATGGTCTGTTTAAGAAAATGATGATATTTGACAGGAGCATAGTGGGGATTGTGCTAAGTAACGATGATAAAAAACAAGCTGAGTTTTTGAATAAATTCTTTCAGAAATGGTTAGAAATGAAAAAAGATTTAGCTTCTTATATAGGCAAGATGAAAGAATCTTGGGAAAAAGAGAGCACAATAGAAGAAGATTTAGGGTATTTTGGCTAATGCTGCTTCGCAGCATTTTTGACCTCCCCCTTAAGAGTTATACAACATATGAAGGACTCCATCCTTCCACATAAGAAAAATATAAAAGAACCAAGTAGATTTTTATTGCGATTAAAATGAACATCGTACTATTAGGACCGCCTGGAATTGGAAAAGGAACTGTTGCAGCAAAATTGAGTAAAAAGCTGAATATACCACATATAGCCACAGGAGATATGTTGAGAGAAAATGTTGCAGAGAAAACAGAACTTGGAATAAAGGCAAAGTCTTACATGGACAAAGGGGGTTTAGTTCCTGATGAGCTGGTTATAGAGATGATAAAAGAAAGATTAAGCAGAGATGACTGCAAAAAGGGGTTTATTCTGGATGGTTTTCCAAGGACTATAAATCAAGCAGATGAAATAAGCAAATTTGTCAAAATAGACAAGGTTGTTAATATACAGGCAAAGGATGAAGTTATTATTGGCAGGATAGGGAGGAGATTTGTATGCGGACAATGCGGTGCTATTTATCATCTTGATTTTATAAAACCAAAAAAAGAAGGTATTTGCGATAAGTGCGGCAGTGAACTATATCAAAGAGAAGACGATAAGCCAAAGGCAGTAAAAGAACGCTTGAAAGTATACCAGGAAAAAACAGAGCCTTTGATAAATTATTATAAGGAAAAAGGATTAATTGTTGATGTGGATGGCTCTGGAAGTCCTGATGAAGAATTTAATTTAGTGCTTAAGGCTATTTCTTGAAAAAGAATTAAAATGAATTTACTTTGTCATTAACTTTAGCATATCAACCATCCTACATGAAAAACCATATTCATTGTCGTACCATGCACAGACCCTAACCAGTTTTCCATTTACTTTTGTCAGCTGAGCATCAAAAATAGATGAATGAGGATTTCCGATTATATCTGACGAAACCAATGGCTCTTCTGAATATTCTAAAGTTCCTTTTAAATATGTTTTAGAGGCTTTTTTCATTGAATTGTTTACTTTTTGTACAGTAACATTCTTTTTTGCAATAAAAACAAGATTGGTTATAGAACCGCAAGGTATCGGAATCCTAAAGGAAGTGCCATCCATTTTCCCTTTTAAGTGCGTAAAAACATCTCCAATTGATTTTGCAGCTCCTGTTGTTGTGGGGATTATATTTATAGGAGCTGCCCTGCCCCTTCTTAAGTCCTTATGCGGCAGATCCAATAATCTTTGGTCATTGGTGTAAGCATGTATTGTTGACATAAAGCCAGCTTCTATTCCAAACTCTTTATCTAAAACTTTTACAACCGGAACTAAACTGTTAGTTGTGCAGGATGCATTTGAACAGATTTTAAGATTTTTAATTTCTTTTTCATTTGCTCCTATGACTATTGTCTTTACATCTCCCCCTTTTCCAGGTGCAGATAATAAAACTTTTTTTGCTCCGCATTTTATATGGTCCTGAAGGTCGCTTTCTTTCCTGAATCTTCCTGTACTTTCTACAACTATATCAACCTTAAACTTTTTCCATGGCAGCTTTGTATGATCTTTCTCACTTAGAACTATAATTTTTTTCCCATTGATTTTAATATAATTATTTCCTGCTTCAACTTTTGCATCGAAAGTTCCATGAACTGAATCACGCTTGAGCAAATTAGCCAATGTTTTTGCATCTGTTAAATCATTTATAGCAACAAAATTGAATTTTTTTTCCTTGAAACCTATTCTAAAAACAAGCCTTCCTATCCTTCCGAAGCCGTTGATTGCTATGTTTACCATCCTTTTATAATCCAGATATAGGGTTTAAATAGTTTTTGAATTTATTTTAATAGTTTCAACATATCCTTAACAGAATAAGTATTAATTACATCTTTCTTTGTTGTCCAACCACGCCTTGCTGTTGCTATGCCAAGTTTGTGATACCTTAGCTCACTGGCTTCGTGGGCATCAGTCCCTATTGAAAGCTTGATTTTTGATTTTACTGCAGCACGTACATGAACGTCATTCAAATCAAGCCTTTCAGGATAAGCATTTATTTCCAAAATGGTTTTTGTTTGCTTTGCTTTCCCTAAAATCCTGTCAAAGTCCATTTCATAAGCAGGCCTTGTACTAAGCAAGCGGCCAAAAGGATGGGCTATTATATCAACATGCTCGTTTTCCATCGCTTTAACTAACCTTTGAGTTATTTTCTCCTTAGGAT
>JASMFO010000082.1 GCA_030751755.1 Candidatus Woesearchaeota archaeon | reverse complement strand
ATGCTCAGTTTGCAATTTTCTATAAGGTATTTTGAAATAGCCTCCAAACTAGAAAGCTTTTTGCTGAAAATAAAATCAGGAAGAAACAGCTCATCTCTTTGTATAACCGCAGATAAATCAGGATATTTTGTTCTTACCTTGCCATATTCTTGCTTTAATCTTGTGAAATACCTACTTTTTAGAACTCTTTGACTAGGGAAATCTCTATTTTTTTCATCTTTTTTCCTATTTTCCCTTAACATCTATACATTTAAATAAGTATAATTTCTAGTTATGTAAGTAATTATTTAAAATAATTTCTATTTTATAGCTTTTTTCAAATTTGCATCACCATCTTTACATTTAAATAAGTATAATTTCTAGTTATATAAGTACATCTTTAAATAATTTGCTCTCAAACAATATTTTTCTATATAGAAAATAATTGAGGAAAAAAATATGTTGATTTAAGCTATATTTAGAAATACAAACTCATCATCTTATTCAAAAGAAATACTCTCTGCCAAGGTCCCGCTCAAAAACAAACTTCCAGTGCTATTGACATAAGCAACCACTTCCCCATTCTTGTTTTTTATAACAAAAGAATCAGGACCAGGATTTAATACACCTTCATTTTTATTTAAGGAACCTCTAATCTGCAAATTACCTTCTGGATTTGTAACAACAAGATTTAAGCTATCATCAATATCCTTAATAATAAAATCATTTTCATCTGCCAAGATATCTTGTGTTAAATTTCCCTTAATCTCTAAATTGCCGAAGCTGTCAAACACAGCAAGCTTATTGTCCTCACTATCCCTTATCTCAAATCTCTCTTCAGATACCTTTCCGCTTATTACTTCTATCTTAAAGACATTTGAAACAACTTGGCCAAAAGAATCGCTTGCAGTTATGAAAGTAAACCTGCTGCCAGTAAAGCCCCTATCTGGCTTCATGTATGCAAAGTTATTTTCAATATTTATAGTTATGTTGTCCATTTCATTATAACTATAAACTAAACCATCCTCATCTTCATCATCAAAATAGTCGCTTAAGTTAAGGGTATAATTTTCATTTTCCATTAAGCTGATGTTTTCTATATTCTTAATTAATATTGGATCATTGTTAGTTACCCTTTCCTCAACTAAATATTTTATCTCATCTATTCTTAAAGTCGTATTGTCCAGCTCAACTATCAGATTATAACTGCTTGCATTGCTATCAAACAAGCATGTATCGATGCATATGTCCTCAAACTCAATAATATCTGCTAGAAATTTAGCTGTCAGGTTACCCCATGAAGAATACGCAATATCGGAGTAAGGTGCATCAGTATCTAAGTCATAGTCGGCATAAAGCACCTGGGCAAAAACAATGTTATTGGTAGTACTTCCATAACTGCCATAGCTCAAATATAGGCTTTCGTTCCATAATGCCCTTGAGCTTTCCAAGTCTACCAAATTACAGCAGTCATCATTCCCAAAGCAAGCAAAATCACTTTCACCGCCCTCAGCAGAATAAATCTCATACCTCGTGCATAATTTATCCTCATTGACATCCCAGTTAAAATCAGAATCCTTGACACTAAAGTCTATTATGCCATCCAGGCTCTCAACACCATCATTGTTTGCATCATAAAATTCATTATTGCCATAATCCGGATTGATATTAATAATTTTTTCAGTAGTCTCATTGATAACAGTTTCATTAATTTCAATAGATTCATTAATTATTGGAGTTTCATTTATTGCAGTTTGATTTATTATTTCAGTTTCATTTATGATAGTATCATTAATCATTCCAGTACCATTTATTGGAATCTCTTCACCTTCTTCCTCTCCCTCGTCGCTATCTTCATCCACTCCACTTTCCCCATCTTCAGAAACAGCAAATCCTGTTATTCCAAACATTCCAGATTCCTTTTCAACTAATTGTGTACTATCAAAAATCAAATGCCTTACGCCATTGTTCTCAATATAGACTCTGGCCTCCCCTTGATCATCCATCTTGCCGCTAACCTTTACACTTTTTAAGTTTCCAGGATTGGCTAAATTCCATGTATACTCCGCACTTTCGCTAAATTCCAGATTGACATCATCAGTGTAATTAAACTCTTTTGTTACTGTGACAAAACCAGTTATAGCAGGCTCTAAGTAATATATCCCAACAAGTGCTAAAGCCAGTATTCCATAAACTCCCAGGACCTCTAGGAAAAGCTTGACTTCAACTTCTGTATGAGATAATTTTATCTTCCTAGTCATTTATACCCCTTTTTTCTTAGTAATTCTTTAAACTCCCTGCATCTTATTGATGTTTTTTGATGTATCATTAAATTTTGTTCAGCATGGTGTCCACTAAATCCTATAATCTCTTGCTCGCAATCCGGACACTTTATCTTGAATTGTTTTTTTTGCTTCATACTAGAATACCCTCAATACCCTATCTACTATATCTACCATATATACTGTAGACCCCCTATATTTAAGTGTTGTGGTTAAGAACAAGATTTACACAATAATCCCTAAAAACAATTAACTTTAAAAACACCATAAAATTCCTATAATATTACTCGTTAACACTACTTAATGTAGGAGGGAAGATGGACAAGGAACTAATAGCAAATACATTAAAGAAACTGAAAGAGAATTCTCCTAAAAAAAACTTTAAGCAGAGCATTGACCTAATTATCAATCTCAAAGGCCTTGATCTGAAGAAGGCAGAGCACAACATGAATCTGTTTGTTGCATTGCATAATGATACTGGAAAGAAAGTTTCTGTCTGTGCTTTTGTTGCAGCAGATATGGAAGGCAAAGCAAAGGAAGTCTGTGATGAAACAATCCTTGCAGACCAATTTGTAAAATATAAGGGTAAATCAGAGATAAAAAAGCTTGCAAATAAGCACACTTTCTTTATTGCCCAGGCTTCTGTCATGCCAAAAGTGGCTACAGCCTTTGGCAGATTTTTAGGCCCTAAAGGTAAAATGCCAAATCCCAAGATGGGGGGTGTTTTACCTCCAAACGCCAACATAAAGCAATTGTATGAAAAACTAAAAAAGACAATAAACCTGGCAACGAAAAATGAGCCAACTGTAAAATGCAGAATTGGTCAGGAAGACGCATCAGATGACAACATCATTGACAATATATTGACCGCTTATAATTCGGTTATACAAAAGCTTCCAAATGAGAAGCAGAATGTAAAAAGCGTTATGCTGAAGCTTACAATGGGATCTGCTTTTGTTGTAGGAAAAGATACAAAAAGTAAAGATGACAAGAAAAAAGACAAGGACAAGTTAAAAATAAATCCAGAAAAGAAAAAAGAAAAACCAGCAGAACAAAATCCAGAAACAAAGGAAAAAGAGAAGCCAAAGGAAGAAGCTAAGCTAAAAAAAGAAGCTGAAGGAAACAAACCTAAAGAAAGTAAGAAAGAAGCTAAGAAAGAGTGAAAATGACAAACGCTGCGGAATACAAAAAGAAACTTGTGCAGGAAATGATTAAATTGGCCAGACAGTATTCTATTATAGGATTAGTAAACATGGAGAATATGCCTGCTCCGCAATTGCAGTCAATGAGGTCAGAGCTAAGGGAAAAGATCAGCTTATTCATGACAAAGAAAAGGTTTATGAAAATTGCCCTTGACAAATTAAAAAATGAAAAAAACCACATAGAAGAGCTTGAAAACTATTTTGAGGGTATGCCTGCGCTTATTTTTACAAGTGAAGATCCATTTAAGTTAAGCAGAATATTACAAAAAAGCAGGACAAGTGCTCCTGCAAAGGCCGGGCAAATAGCTCCAAATGACATAGTTATCAATAAAGGACCAACACCATTTGCTCCAGGGCCAATAATAAGCGAGTTGAGCGGCGTAGGGCTAAAAGTCGGTGTCGAGTCTGGAAAGGTTGCTGTTAAAGAGGATGCTGTTATTGCAAAGAAAGGAGAGAAAATAAACTCAAAGGTTGCTGAGATTTTAACGAGACTGGATATAAAGCCTATGGAAGTGGGTTTAGGTCTAGTTGCTGCTTATGAAGATGGGATTGTTTATAAAAAAGATGTACTCTTAATAGATGAAGAAGCATTCAATGAAAAACTGAAAAATGCAGCGGCATATGCATTCAACCTGGCATTTAATATTGCTTATGTAACAAAAGATAATGCTGGCCTGTTAATAGCCAAGGCATTTAATGACGCAAAAGCTCTGGGGTTAAGTCAAGAAATTCTTGAGAAGGGCATTGTTGAAGACTTATTGGACAAAGCAGAAAGATCCATGTCAAGCCTGAAAAATGCAGCTAATGTTGAAGTTGTTGAGAAGCCAAAGGAAGAAGCTAAACCTGAAATAAAAC
>JASMFO010000081.1 GCA_030751755.1 Candidatus Woesearchaeota archaeon | reverse complement strand
TTTTTTCCAAAAATTTTAATAATATAAATAAAACCTCTATTCTAAATGTCATCAGCATCAGAACTAAAAAAAGGGAGTTACTTTATTTATAATAATGAGCCAGTAAGAGTTAATAGAAAAGAAGTTATTGTTTATGGTACTCATTCTCACAGCAAATTAAAGCTTTTTATTCAGGGTTTAAATAAGAAAGGAGAAAAAAGCATTAATCTGCACCATACAGATAAAGTTGAAACTGTTGATATAACAAGGAAAACAGGCCAGGTCATTTCAAAAACTAATGATAAAGTGCAGATAATGGATAATGTGAGCTATGAAACATTAGATGCAAGTGCTTTTGAAGAACTGCATAATGAGCTTAGTGAAGGAGATCAGGTTATTTTTGTTGACTTGAATGGAGATATCCAGATTATCGAGAAAAAATAAAGTTAGTTTTATCAGCAATCTTTTTAAACAAGCTTTAATTCTTATTTTTTATACAGCGGAGTAGGGCAGTCAGGAGTGCCCGGAGGGCTCATAAGCATTTGTGAAACCCTCAGGTCAGTGGTTCAAATCCACTCTCCGCTATTTTTTCTTTTCAAACTCTTTCAGCAAAGAATCATTATCCATCCTTATAGAATAAGCAAAACTATCCAGTTTTTTTGACTTAATAAAATCCAGAAATTGATCTTGTTTTTCTTTGTTCCATTTCTGAAACAGAATATAAGTTTTACATCCATCATACTCCTCTTTTTCACAATCTTTGTCTAGCCCTCTATAATCCCTGCCCTGATTTAGTATAGGGTGGCCTGGACAAAAAAAGTTTCCATCTTTAAAAATAGCATTAGCGCAAATACCCGAAGATTTAAGCTCTGTAGTCCGGGTCATAAAAGATTTAATGGATTTGCTTTTATTAAATTCCCATGTATTTTTTCTTATGTCTTTCATTAATTTTCTTTTATGGTTGTAATCATTGCCGCAACAGCCGAAACAGCTTAAGTCCAGTTCTTTTAGTTGGCATAAAACTACCATTTTATTTTAAGAATCGTTAAAAATCTAATTTAAAGGTTGATTTTTCAACGTCCTTTTTTGTGCTGGTCATCTGTATGCAAGCTGTGCTGCATTTCTCTTATAACATCCCTGAAAGACTTGTGTAAAGCTTTTTCCAAATCCCAATCAGATGTTTTTGTAGAAACAAAAATCCTTGTAGGAGCTATTACCTTTACGTGAACAGAATATTTTTTTTCTCTTCCTTGTTTTTCATAACTTTTTATATGCACTGTTAAGGAAGTGATATTTTTAATTTCTCTTTGTATTTTTGGGTAATATCTGTTAGCGAGCCTGTTAACAGATTCTATTTCCATCTCATCTAAGTCTTTTATCCCAGTAATTTGTATTGGCTCCATAGATTTTAGATTCGATTAGCTTGTATTTATATCTTGTTATTAACAATAGCTGTGCCTATGATATGTAGGTGGGTGGACAAAATAAAGCAATGGCTGTAATTAAAATGTTGTGTATCATAACTAAACGATATGCACAAAAATGATATCAAGATGCAACATTTTGTCTAAAGTCTGCTTTGGCACAGCTATATTTGCACATAGTCAATCAAAACAAAAATTATTTAAACATTAGAACCAAAAATAGCCCCATATTGAGGCTATTATGGATGAATCTATGCAGTTAGGGGGAAATATTGAGCTTTCTGGTTTTGGTGATATTGATGGTGCTTCTATGGTTGTTCTGAAGAAGATAATAGGCAACTATGGAAGGCGTATGTCTGATATTTCCAGTAAATTTGAGAAGTTAAGTGTTGCTATGAAGCCTGTGGATGATGAAGAAAGCAAAAAGTTTGAGATTCATGCAGAGCTAATTAATGATGGAAAACCTTTTACTTCAGAAACCATGGAAAAAAACCTCTTTGTAGCAGTAGACAATGCCTTAAAGAAAATAGTGAATGATCTTAGTTAATTTTCTTCTGCTGGACCTCTTTGTCTTTCTTGAGGCTTATTATTTGTATCAATTTTAATGCATTTATTTCCTGTTTCAATTCTTCTATTTCATCCTTCAATTCATAGATTAACTCATAATTATGCTGTGTATTGTCGATATTCTCAGTCACGACACTAGGCAAGTCAGAAATTTTTGTAAATTCCTTCCTTATCTGCTTAATCCAAGCATCTACATTATCTGTAAAATTTTTTAGTTCTGGTTCCATTTTTATTAAAATGACAAAAGGAGCTTGGTATCGAAGCAATTGGTCAAATTGATAAAATCTTTTTGTCCTCACTTACGATATCATTTATGCTCCTTTTGACATAAACTCATTGCTAAACTAGTATACTAATCTGTATATTGCCTATATATAAAGGTTTCGGATTGATTATATTCTGAAGAATATATGTTAAAAGCAATAAAATCTAACAAAAACATTAAATATCATTCAAAGTCAAAACACAACAAAATGGCCTATAACTTAATATCAATAGGGATTTTAATCATTCTAATAGGCTTTGTTCTGGTTTTTCTAGGCGCATTAACAAATTTAAACAGCAAAGACACAAAAATAGCTGTCGGTGGTTTTATAGGTTTTATTCCTTTTGGATTTAGCAATGATAAAAGGCTTGTTTGGGCATTAGTATTTCTAATGGGCTTGACATTAGCTTTCTTTTTTGCCATGAATTTCTTCCTGCAGCATAGATTTAAATAAACATTTATAAACAAATAATAAAACTTATTTGAGAATACTGTTATGGGCCAGTAACTCAGCTTGGATACTTGCGCATGCAAGGATTTGGCGCAGCCAAATAGAGTGACAGCCTTCTATTATTAGAAGCAAGCTGTAAGTCCGGAGTTCGAATCTTCGCTGGCCCGTTTTTTTCTTTTAGTTTTTTCTATTTAGTCTATGGAAAAAATTTATTCTAAATATATTATAGAAAAAATGTACAAATACTCTATATTTAATACATGGATGAGGTTTATTTAATACTATTCATTACTATGTTTTGTGATGACTTTTGATTGAGTTAGTGCATATAAAATATTTTTTATTTTTCCTAATGGGGTTTTTTGTAGGCAGAATTGCTATGGCAATACAATATGCATTCCTTAAAGAGCAGTCACACCATAAAAAAGAAGGCTTGGACGACAAACTTAAAAATAAGATAAATAAAATATCCCTTCACTAGAGTTTCTTAAGATTAGGCAAATGCTGTTCGTAAAAGAATGCTAGTTCTTCATCTTTCTTTTTCACTTCATCCTCTATTTTTTTGCGGATTTCTGAAGAATCAATTCTTTTTTTATTCTTTACAAATTTTTTAATCTTAACTGTTACATTATTGGCTGTTTTCTCACATTCTTCCTTACCATAATGCGCGCTTGCACAAGCAGCATAAACTGATCCATATACCTTTTTCTCATCAAACTCTTCTGTATGGCCTTTTGTTTTTACAATACACTTTTTACATATTTGTCCTTCTTTTTCCATTGTTTTTCACCTACAAATGCAAAGCTAAATTTATCAGATAAGCTCCAAATGCCAATAAAAACAATCCAATTCCTAATCTCATCAATCCTCTATGTTCTTTTCTCCATTTTTCAAGCTTATGGGATGTATGACCCAAATAGACTAAAGCAATAATAACAAATAATGGAAGTATAAATATTAGATTATAAAGCAGCAGCATGGGTATTCCTGATGAGTAATCTCCTGCTGACAACAACGCTAGTATTGCTAAGTATGGCGCGCCAGTACATGGAAATTCGAAAAGCACCACGACAAATCCAAGTAAAGCTGCTACACCTAAGCTAAGAAATGGGTGCTCAGTTTCCAGCTCTTTCATAATCTTAGATAATTTCTTTATTTTTTCTGCTCCACCTGGAATCATCTGCAATGAAAAGCCGCGGCCATACCAAAAGTAATCTTTGACTTCAAGAAGGCCTGCGATTATGGCGATGCTTCCTGCAACCCAGTAAAATGGCTTGACAACTCCTGTTGATTGCGTAAATGCAAATATGCCAATTCCAATTAATAAATATGTAACATAAACTACAGTTGTATAAATCAAACCAGCAAGAAGCATTTTTAATTTATTTTTGAAAACAGTAACCATATAAGCCAGTAGAAATATTAGAACGCCAAAAACACATGGATTGATGCTGTCTGCGAGAGCTGCTGCAATTACTATGCCCAAAGTAAGCTGTTCAACCATTTTATTGCTCTAATGGACAACCTGAAAATTCAGATAAAAGTTCTAAAGTCTGGAATCCTGTAAGCCTGTCTGATTCGATTCCATTTTTTTCAAGAATCCATGTTGGAGTCTTTTCAATATCCCTCTCCAAACATCTTTGCGTTTGAGGATTTTCTCCACGAGGATGACATTCTATCTCCTGGATATACTGGAATGAAGGGCCAAACAACTCTCTTTGCTTCTTGCATACACCACAAGTATATTGGCCGTACATCCTAGCTCCAGTTTCATACACACATTTAGCAAAACCATCCAGTTCCGAAGGACCTGCAGCTTCTTGTACTTCAGGGGCTTCCTGTTGAGGCGCACAACTAACTAAAAGAAGTGCAATTGATAAAAAAAATATTAAAAATAGTTTCTGCATAATCCTCAGCATCCAAATTCCCCCCCTATAGGGCAACCTGTTCCTAATAAATCATCACTCAAAGTTCCGGGTTCAGGTCCGCTTGTTATAAATTCCTCTGGGTTAACTTGTGTTTCTCCATCATGGTTCCACATATTCCAATAATATTTCCATTCACTCCAGCCAATGCCAAGATGTCTTACATAGATTCCATGGTCTGCAAGCATATGACCAATCTTTCTTCCAGTCATACAAGGTCCAGAGTAGCAATAAACAATAATATCTGCTTTAGGGTTTTCTTCTAATATTTTTTCAAATCCGCCAACAATCCTAGCAACAGCCCCATAATCAGATTTATCTGGCGTTGCATAAGCAGGTATACTTATGGCAGTAGTAATATGAGCTGTCTGATATTCTTCTTGGCTTCTTAAATCAACAATAACCTGATTAGGGTTTTCCCCCAAATGCTTTCTCATGCCATGTGGGCTTACATGAACTGCTGTTTCAACATCATAGAATTCTTTGATCAATTCATCCTGTGTTTTTGGTTGATTAAGCTGAGAATTTACAACAAGATAGGCTGTTACGCCTCCAGCCAAAACTCCTACAACTATTGCTAAAAGCACAGTATTACTTTGATTTTTACCCTCTTTTTTCATTTTTTACACCCCTTTTTAGCAAAACTCACATACATTGGGTTTTTTAGCTTTTACTTTAGTAGATTTTAATTTTTTAACTGATTTTTTGCTTTTTTTAACTTTTTTTGGCATGAATATCACCTACTTCTTTCCATTTACTTTATCATATAAAAATGTTTTTAAATTGAGGTATATTCCAAATTCAAATGGCGAAAGTATTAATGAATAAAAATGACAAGTTTTTGGTTAAAGACACTTCTAAGGATTATCATACAAAATACGGCTTTTTTAAGAAAGAAGATTTAAAGAAAAATAATAGTACAATAAACACGAACACCAATAAAAAATTCTCAATATTTAATCCTTATTTTATTGACTTTTATAGAAAAATAAAAAGGAATGCTCAGATAATCCCTTTGAAAGATGTTGGTCTAATTGTAGCAGAGACTGGGATTGATAATAAATCAAAAGTGGTGGATGCAGGGAGTGGTTCAGGAGCTTTGTGCTGTTTTTTAGCTAATATTGTAAAAGAAGTTACAACTTATGAGATAAGGAAAGATTTTATTGAAATAGTAAAGAAGAATATTGATTATTTGGGATTAAAAAATGTTAAAATAAAAAATAAGGATATTTATGAGGGGGTTGATGAAAAAAATGTTGATTTAATTGTTTTAGATTTACCGGAACCTTGGAAAGCAATAGATTCTGCTAAAAAAGCATTAAAGTTTGGCGGTTTTCTGGTTTCCTACAGCCCCTGTATTCCACAAACCGCTGATTTTGTAAACAAGATAAATAATGATAAAGATTTTGTCCATGTAAAGACTTCTGAGATTATTGAAAGGGAATGGGAAATTGATGATAGGAAAGTCAGACCCAGGAGCCAGCAAATAGGGCATTCTGGATTTGTTAGTTTTGTTAGAAGAATTTAGTTTTTAAAAAATAAAAATAAAAAAATAAAATTTTTAATTATTTAGCTGAATTAACAGCATCCGTCTCCGCCTTTCATTTTGGTTCCTCCATATAGTTTTTAATGTTATATCCTTTTATTGGGCTTATTACTATATAAATGTTTGGTTTAATGGTTAAAAAGGAGTATTTACATCCTATCAAGAACTTCTATCCCAAGCAAATTCAAACTATTCTTTAGTGTCTGCCTTACACAGCTTGCTAACAATAATCTTGCATTTTTTATATCTTGTTTTTCCTTTAAGATATTATGAATGTGGTAGAATTCATTAAATTGTTTTGCAAGCTCGTAAGCATAATTCGTAACAATATTTGGCCTTGACTCATTGCCTGTTTTCTCAACAATTTGAGGAAAAGCAGATAATTTTTTTATTAACCCTATCTCTTCTTTTGAATTTAATAATGAGAAATCAGCTTTTTTTGGCAATTGCTTTTTGTATTTCTTAATTATGCTGCTTATTCTTGCATAAGCATACTGTATATAAGGAGCTGTCTCTCCTTCAAAGTTTAAGGCTTGCTGCCAGTTAAAGGTAACATTTTTCTCAGGGCTTACTTTCAGGATTGCATATTTTAATGCTCCGTAACCGATTATTTTTGCTGCTTTGCTGTCGATTTTTTTGTATCTCTGTTTTAATTCGTTTCCTGCTTTTTTTAATGCCTCTAACATAAAGTCTTCCAGCAAAACTATATTTCCCTTTCTTGTAGACATCTTCCCTTCATCCAATAAAACAAAAGAATAATAAATTGCTTTTCTAGTCTTTTTTTCCAATATTTTTAAAGCAGCGTTAATCTGTTCATTATACAATTTTTGATCTTCTCCTAAAACAACTATGTATTTCTGCTTTTGAGCAACGTCTAGTGCATAAGCAATATCCCTTAATGGATACAAGGAAGTACCATCTCCCCTTGTTAAAACCAAAACAGGAACTTTCATCCCCAATTCAAAGCCTTTTTCATCCAAAACAAACCTGTTGTCTTTGTCAAAGAAAAATTTCCCGGTTTTTTCCAATAATTTTAACGCTTCGTGGGTTTTTTTGCTCCACAAATAGCTGGATTCGTAATCAAATTTATCGTATTTAATGCCTAACCCAGATAAAATTTTAATCTGGCCTTTAACAGAAATATTTACAATTTTTTTGAATTCATTAATTATTTTTTTATCTCCATTCTCAAGTTTGTACAATAAATTCAATACATTTTTTTCCAAATCCTTATTAGTCTCAACTTTTTTAGCAATATTAATATAAATTTTTAATAAATCATTAAATTTAATATTTTTTTTATTTTTAGATGCTAAAACTAGCATTGCTATCTGCTTGCCAATATCATTGACGTAATAATGGACTTCGACTTTATATTTTTGAAATCTTAGGACTCTTGCTAATGCATCCCCAATCAATGCATTTCTTGCCCTACCTACATGGGGGCTTGCATTAGGATTAATGGATGTATGCTCAAGAATAAGTTTTTTATTTTTTCCAATATTTGATGAGCCGTATTTGTCTTTTTCTTTCAATATTTTGATTAATGTTCCTTCTGTTAATGAATCTTTATTAACAAAAAAATTAAGATAAGGTCCAATAGCTTTTATTTCTGTTATAAATTTATTTGTCTTTATCTTTGTTGATAGTTCATTAGCTATTTCATTAGGATTTTTCTTGTAAATTTTAGCTAAAGAAAAGCAAGGAAAGGCATAGTCACCCATATCTGGTTTTGGAGGAACTTCTAACTCTATATCTGTTTTTACCTCTTTTTTTAGTGATTTTATTATTTCTTCCCTGAATTTGTCCATAGCAGAATTAAGAGAGCGGTATAATATAAATTTATTGATTTAATTGATGCTAATATCAATAATCAACTTCCTTAAAATTAGGATTATCCAGCCCTTTATCATATCCTATGATTAATTCACTTTCACCAAGATCATTATCAATAATTCTTCTTACGTTTGCAAATTTCTGCCTAAAAGCAATTTCTTCTTGATTGTCATGATATTCTTTAAGATTCCTTCTTAAATTCTGCTGGTATCTCTGTTGTTTTGTTTCATCAATCCATGATAAGGGATTTTTTTCTTCAACAACAAAAGTCATTGTCTGTGGTTCAACATTATTCTCATTAACAATAAAAATTAATGCTTCTCCTGAATCATTGTTTTTTGGTTGCCCATACGTACAGCTAGCTAAAAAGAATAGTGAAATTACGAATAATATTAATTTAACTCTCATGCAGTGGTGGTAAAGAATATCGATTTATAAAGGTTATTGGTTTTGTGCGTCTAAAACTACACTTTTTTCCTCAACTTTATTAGCATCAGGATTTTTCTTTATATAATCAATCAAATCCTTAATAGTAACAATCTTCATATTATTATGCTTTTTTGAAAACTCTATGATATCAGGCAGCTTTGCCATGCTTCCGTCATCATTTATTATTTCACATATTACAGCTGCAGGATACATGCCAGCAAGCTTTGCCAAATCAACAGATGCTTCTGTATGTCCTTCGCGGACTAAAACACCTCCTTTTTTATACAGTATTGGAAATAAATGCCCGGGCATGGCAAAGTCTTGGGTTTTGAGATTATTGTCTGTCAAAGCAATTATTGTGGCTGCTCTATCAGCTGGAGAAATTCCTGTTGTTGTTCCGTTTCTGTAATCAACAGGAATACTAAACATGCATCTATTGACTTCTTTATGATCGACCATTGGAGGAATGTTTAATTGCTCCAATCTTTCCCTTATGATAGGCATGCACACTAAGCCGCGCGCATTCTTTATCATGTAATTTATCTTATCCGCTGTTGCCTTTTCAGCAGCAAGAACTAGGTCACCTTCATTCTCCCTGTTTTCATCATCTACTACAATGACAAACTTTCCTCTTTTAACATCGTTAATAGCGTCTTCTATTTTGCTGAATTCCATTATTGTCCAGTTAAAATAAAGAGTTTTTATAGTTTGTGGTTACAAAAACCCAAGAAACCGTGTTTCCACGGTTTTTTTTTGGTTATAGGTATCCTTCCACTAGAAAGTCCTTTCCTATATTTTTTGTCGAAATATTCTTTAGCTTTATGGCTTTGTTGACCTTCTTAATGCCTAGATTCTTTATTGGATTGAGGCCATTTCCTATTATCTTTGGCGCAGTAAATATCAAAAGCTTGTCTACAATCTCTTCTTTGATTGCATTTCCGCTTAGCTCTGCACCGCCTTCTATAATGACAGATGCTATTTCAGATTTTCCAAGTTCCTTTACCAGTTCTTTTAAATCAACAAGTCCTTTTTTTGGTTTTAATATTAATATTCTAACACCTTTATGCTGTAATTTATCAATCTTTTTTCTGGATGCTTTTTTTGTTGTTGCAATTATGACCTTGCTTGGATCTTTAAGAATTTTTGAACTTTCTGATATTTTTAAGCTTGAATCTACTATTATCTTCTTAGGATTTTTTCCTTTAACAAGTCTCGAATCCAGTATTGGGTTATCGCGTGTGATTGTATTTATGCCAACCATAACAGCATCAACATCATTTCTAAGCTGATGGACACATTTTCTTGCTGCCCTGCTTGTTATATATTTTGAATCGCCGCTAGAAGTTGCTATTTTCCCGTCAAGGCTCATAGCCAATTTCAGGATTATGAAGGGCTTTTTTGTTTTCATATATTTGATGTAATTTTCATTCAGTTTTTTTGCCTTGTCCCTTAAAATCCCAATTCTTGTCTTTAAGCCGCGGAACTTTAATTCCTTATAACCATCCACCAAAGAGTTAGGATCTTCCATTCCGACAACAACTTCTCTAATACCGGCTTCAACAATTTTTTCTGTGCATGGACTGGTTTTTCCCCAATGAGAACACGGTTCAATATTGACATACATGGTTGCATTGTTTGCCTTTTTACCAGCAGCCTTTAACGCATTTATTTCCGCATGGCTTTCCCCATATTTTTTGTGATAACCGCGGCCTACAATATTGCCTCTTTTTACAATAATGCAGCCAACAAGAGGATTTGGGCTTACACAACCCTTGCCTTTCTCGGCTAGATTTAAGGCTATATCCATATACTTCTTATGTGAAATCATAAATTATAAAACCTCAAAACTAGAAAAATAAGGCCTTATTTAAATTTGTTTGTTTTAATTTGAGGGTGAGGACAATTTTATATTCTCTTATAGAAAACTTTTTAAGTAATAATTCTAAATAATTGTTTATGCTAAAAATAGCCTTCTTTGAGACAGAAGAGTGGGAAAAGCCTTATCTGAAAGAAAAATTAAAAGGATACAATATTTTATTTTTCAATGATACTATAAACAAAGTCAATATTAATAAAATTAAAGATGTGGATATTGTCTCTGTTTTTATTTATTCAAAACTGAACGGTGCAGCTATCAATAAATTAAAAAATTTAAAATTAATAGCAACAAGAAGCACGGGTTTTGACCATATTGACTTAAAGGAGTGCAAAAAAAGGAATATTGTTGTCTGCAATGTGCCTAATTATGGGGAAAACACTGTTGCAGAACATACACTCGCATTGATTCTTAATTTAACCAGAAGAATACACAAGGCCTGGGAAAGAACAAGGCGTTTAGATTTCTCACAGGAGGGCTTAAGAGGAATTGACCTAAAGGGAAAAACCTTGGGCGTTATTGGTGTTGGGAGCATAGGGCAGCATGTCATTAGGATGGCTAAAGGCTTTGAAATGAATGTAATTGCTTTTGATGTCGCTAAAGTTAAAGGGTTAGAGAAAAAATTAGGATTTAAGTATGTTAGTTTTGATTACTTATTGAGAAATTCTGATATTATAAGCTTGCACTGCCCTTATAATAAAAAAACCCACCATTTAATCAATAAAAATAATATTAAAAAAATAAAAAAAAGGGCTTTGCTGATTAATACAGCTAGAGGTGGTTTAATAGAGACAGGTTCTTTGGTTAATGCTTTGGACTCTGGAATTTTGAGAGGCGCTGGCTTAGATGTTTTAGAAGATGAATGTTATGTAAAAGAAGATACACAAGTAATGTCCAGGCATTTTCCAAAAAAGTGTGATATGAAGCTTATTTTAGAGAATCATATTTTAGCCAAAAAGGATAATGTAATAATAACACCACATAACGCCTTTAATTCAATAGAAGCAATAGAAAGAATATTGGACACAACTGCCGATAACATTAAAAGTTTCTTGAAGAAGAAAGTGATTAATAAAGTTTAATGTTTGAAACTATTCGTATATAACAGAAAGAAATTTAAATTCTTGAAACTATTCACTCTTGATGGTTTTCATTGAGCAGTATATAACTCAGTATCCGGTATGGGTTCTTGGTGTAGTGTTTAGCTTATTAGCAGGACTTGCAACCGGAATAGGAGCACTACCAATATTTTTTACAAGAAATATCTCTGTTAAGATGCAAGATATTTTCATGGGCTTTGGGGCTGGTGTAATGCTTGCAGCAACATCATTCTCCCTGATAGTGCCGGGTTTGGAAGCAGCAGGTAATGGCATAAAAGCTGCTGTAATTATTGTATTAGGAATTTTATTTGGAGGAGTGTTCTTATGGATTACTGATAAGGTATTGCCGCATGAGCATTTCATAAAAGGGCATGAAGGAATTGATATTGTCAAGCTAAAAAGATTATGGCTCTTTATCATTGCAATAACTTTGCACAATTTTCCTGAAGGCTTGGCAGTTGGGGTTGGTTTTGGAGGAGGAGATATCGCTAATGGAATTACTTTAGCTATTGGTATTGCACTTCAAAATATGCCTGAAGGCTTAGTTGTCGCATTGGCCCTTTTTGCCCATAAATATAGCCTAAAAAAATCTTTTCTTATTGCTCTTGCCACAGGGCTTGTTGAGCCTGTAGGTGGATTGCTAGGTGCAGGTATCGTTTCTGTTTTTATAGTATTGCTGCCATGGGGCTTGGCTTTTGCTGCAGGAGCAATGCTGTTTGTCATAAGCGACGAGATAATTCCAGAAAGCCATAGAAGGGAATTTGCAAAGCAGGCAACTTTTGGGCTTATGATTGGATTTGTAATAATGCTATTCCTTGATGTTGTTTTGGGGTAAAAGAAATTAAATTATAGTTAGGAATACAATACATTTACTGCTAATCACTTACTTTCTTCTTATAGTTTTCAATAGCTTTTTTTAAGGCTGCTGTTCCAAGAACAGAGCAATGAAACTTTATTTGAGGCAAATCATCAAGTTGTTTGATAACCTCCTTGAAAGTTATCTTTAATGCATCATCCAGTGTTTTTCCTAAAGCAAGCTCACACATTGCATCTGAGGATGCTATTGCCGCTATACAACCATAAGTCTGGAATTTAATGTCTTTAATTACACCATCTTCTACTTTTAGAAACATCTTCATTACATCTCCACATTTCATATTACCCACTTCTCCAACAGCATCTGCATCTTTTATTTCTCCTGCAAACTTTGGATTGCGAAAATGCTTGATTGTTTTTTCTGTGTACATACCAATCACCCTCCAAATGGGGAAATTTTCCTTAATGTTCTCACTACCTCTGGCAACACTTTCAGAACATAATCAATTTCCTCTTCTTTTGTAAACCTGCTTAAAGTAAGCCTTATGCTTCCATTTGCTTCTTCATCACTTAATCCAATTGCAGTTAGGATATAGCTTGGCTCCAGGCTTTTTTCCGAGCAAGCAGAGCCTGTTGAAGAGCAAACACCTTCTACATCTAAACGGCCAACAACCGCCTCTCCTTCAATCCCTTTAAAAGAGAAATTAGTATTATTGCACAATCTTGCACTTTTTGGGCCATTCAGTTTCACATCTGGAATTTTAAGAACACCTTCAATTAATTTATCCCTTAATTTTGTCATATACCCTATATATTTTTTATCAGCTAGTTTTACAGCTTCTGCAAAGCCAGCTATCCCAGATACATTTTCAGTTCCTGGCCTTAATTTAAACTCCTGGTCACCACCATGCACCAAAGGATGGATATTTGTTCCTTTCCTCACGTATAATGCTCCAACCCCTTTAGGGCCATGAATTTTATGGCCGCTCATAGTAACAAGGTCAAGATTTTGCTTTTGCACATCTATTTCTGTTTTTGTATAGCTTTGGCACGCATCTATATGGAAATAAACATCATGTTTTTTGCATATTTTTCCAAGTTCTTCTAGATTTTGTATTGTTCCTGTCTCGCTGTTGCCATGTATGATAGACACAAGAATTGTTTTATTAGTAATGGCTTTTTCCAATGCATCAGGATTTACAAATCCTTCTTTATCCACATCAAGATAAGTCACTTTAAAGCCATCTTTTTCTAAAAATTTGCAAGTATTAATGATAGCTTTATGTTCTACTTTTGTTGTAATTATATGATTTCTTTTGTCTCTATTGGGATACGCTATTTCCTGGATTGCTAGATTATCTGACTCTGTTCCTCCGGAAGTGAATACTATCTCTTCAGGTTTTGCATTTATTGATTCTGCAATTGTCCCTCTTGCTTTGTCAATGGCATTTTTTGCATTAACTCCCAATGTGTGGGCTGAAGAAGCATTTCCATATTCCTTGTCAAAATAAGGCAGCATTGCCTTAATCACTTCAGGATCAACTTTTGTTGTTGCCCCATTATCCAGATATATTTCTTTAGATTTCATTTTTTACAGCAACTTCCAGAGCAGTTTTTTATAACATGTTTTTCAACTAATCTCAATATTGGAATAACAGTATCTTTGTTTAACGAATATATTCTCTCTTTCCCTGCTTTTTTAACATCCAGAACATGACATGCGCTTAATTTTTTGAGATTATGGGATACTGCACTTTGCTCTTCGTTAATTTTTTTAGTAATTGTTTTCACATTTAATGGTTCATTCCTCAGCGCCGTAATTATATTCAGTTTGCTCTTATTTGAAAAATTAACAAAAAAGGTTTCGTATGATTTACATTTCATATGAATTCTTAATCCTATGTTATTTATAAACTTTTCGGTTTGCTGTTTTACTAAACAATATAAACCTTTAAAAACCACATTCTATTCCTTTTTCTTATGCAAATAAACGTATTTTTTGACAGAGAAAACAAAGAAAAAACAATCGAAGTAGATGAAAATTCATCAGTAAAAGACTTATTGGGTAAAATGAAAATAAATCCAGTTACAGTAATAGTAAGCAAAGACAATAATATCCTGACAGAAGATGAGAAAATCAATGATAGGGATAAAATAAAATTAATATCTGTTATTTCTGGTGGCTGAATGAACTGTTGCAAAGAAAAACCAATTATCGAACTTCAGGCAGGGCAAAAACTGTGCAAGAAACACTTTACGGAATATTTTGAAGACAAAGTACATAAGACTATAACAAAATTTGACCTTATTGGAAAAAAAGAGAATTTAGGCGTTGCTGTATCTGGAGGAAAAGATTCTTTGACATTATCATTTATTCTAAATAAATTATCAAAGCGAAATCCTAAGATAAAAATAGAAGCAATAGCTATAGATGAAGGAATAAAAAATTACAGGGACAAATCCTTAATAACCGCAAAAGAGTTCTGCAATAAGCATAATATCAAATTAAATATTTATTCTTTCAAAGAAGAGTTTGGAATGCCTTTGGACAATATGTTAAAAGTTCTTGATGTAAAGCCATGTACAATATGCGGAATATTCCGGCGCTATCTTCTAAATAAAAAATCAAAAGAACTAAGGCTTACAAAACTAGCAACTGGACATAATCTGGATGATGAGTGCCAGAGTATCATGATGAACCAGTTTAAGAACAACATACAGGCTTCTGCCAGATTAGGCCCAAAAGTCGGGGTAAAAATAAATAAAAATTTTGTCCAGAGAATCAAGCCATTGTATTTATGCATGGAAAAAGAAGTGGCAACTTATGCATTTGTCAATAATCTATTGGATGAGTTTGCGGAGTGCCCCAATGTTTCAAAAAGCTACAGGGCGCAAGTAAGGGACATGATGAATGGTTTTGAGCAGAAGTTTCCTGGAACAAAATATTCCATTGTAAATTCCTTTTTGCATGTTCTTCCTGGCTTAAAGCAAAGATTTAAGGATGAAGCAGTAAATTATTGCATGAATTGCGGAGAGCCGGCATCAAGGGATAAGTGCAATGCCTGCAAATTTGCGGATAAGCTGAATAAAGCAAAGGATAAAGCATTGGTTAAGATTAAACAATAAACTAATAAACAATGTGAAAATTTAGCGTTAAAATGGTGATTGATAATCTTATTCATCAAATCATAGATGCGCCCTTAAATATAATCATCCCATATGCAATAGCATTTCTTGTCCTATTAATCGCATCATATACAGACCTAAAGACAAGAGAAGTCCCAGACTGGGTTAATTTTGGCTTAATAGGCATAGGTTTTGGCGTTAATTTGTTATTTTCCATTATTTTTTTTAAAATAAATTTTATTATAGCAAGTGTTGTAGGATTTGCAGTTTTCTTTGCCCTGGCATGGATAATGTTCTACACAGGTCAGTGGGGTGGTGGTGACAGTAAGATTCTTATGGGCCTTGGAGCTGTAATAGGGATAGATATTTTTTCAAATAATTTTTTCCTTGTACACTTTTTAATAAATGCTTTGCTTGTGGGAGCCTTATATGGAATTTTGTGGAGCATTTTTTATATTTTCAAGAATAAGAAGAAATTCTCCAGAAACTTTAAAAAATCTATCAACAGTAAAAAAACAAAGTTAGCAAAAAAATTTCTTTTGGTTTTATTTATAATTCTGGTTTTGCTTGCTATTTTAGTTCCTGATAAATTTGTTAGGTTAATGATTCTTTACCTTGCGCTTATATCAATAATTACATTTTATCTCTGGGTTGCGATAAAAGCAGTTGAAAATGCATGCATGCTCAAATATGTTACACCCAAACAGCTTACAGAAGGAGACTGGATTGCCAAAGATGTTAAAATAAATGGAAAATATATCACTGGGCCAAAGGACCTGGGAATTGAGAAAAAGAAAATCAATAAGCTAACAGCCTTGTATAAAAAAGGAAAAGTCAAGAAAATATTAATTAAAGAAGGAATTCCTTTTGTCCCGAGCTTTTTTATTGCCTATATTGTCACCTTGATTTACGGTAATCTGGTGTTTTTTATGCTTTAAGGTATTCTTTTTGTTTGCCTCATAAAATAATCATCTTCGTCATCATCTGATATTGGCGGTATTTTTGCTTTCTCAGCAGCTGTTTCTGGCTTCTCTGTTTTTTCAATTTTTCCTACACCCACATTCTGTATTTGCTCTTTAAGCTTAAGCTCAACAGTGGACATCTCTTCCTGGCTTAATTGCTTTGCTTTCCATTGCAGGTTAATACCATCATTCTCTTTTCTTGGTATAACATTAATCATAAAATGCGCTACAGTCTGGCCAGCTGGAATTCCGTTAGCAACAAATATATTTGTTCCCTGCACTTTTAGATTTTCAAATATAGCAGAAGAAATTTTATTCGCAACTGAAAAAAGATTTGCAAGCTCGGCATCAGGAACCTGCTCAATAATTGGATAATGGTTTTTTGGGATAACAAAACAGTGGCCTGGGTTTGCACCATTTATATCTAGGATAGCTAATGTCAAGTCATCTTCATAAATCTTATATGATGGAACGCGGTTTGCTACAATCTGGCATATCAAACAGCTTTCCCTT
>JASMFO010000080.1 GCA_030751755.1 Candidatus Woesearchaeota archaeon | reverse complement strand
GGTGTTCTAAGTAAGCCCTGAAGGATTATTGCCTGCTAAATGTAAATGTACTTAAAAAACACAACAAAAAAAACTTTGATTGCAAAAAATGCAAAAGTATGCAAAAGTATTTTTTCTAAAACTTTTGGATTGATGTTTTCGAAGAAAAAATCATTAATTTTTATTTTCAACAAAGAAAAAATAATTCCATTGCATATGTTTTTTGTTTTTTACCCGATAGAGGTTTCATTTCTAAACAAAAATAAAATTGTTGTAGAGATAAAAGAAAACTTCATGCCATTTTCTTGTTACAGCCCAAAAAATAAAGCACAGTATATAATAGAGCTGCCAAAGGGCACAATTAAAAAATCAAAGACTGCTATAGGGGATAATATAGAGTTTCAATAATAACAGTCCAATAATAAATATGCAATAATCAAAATATAGAAATTACTAGTTCGATGGTATTCAAAATCAAAAAACTAATAATGAACTATAATATTGAATTAAAATAATAATGTTTAAATAGCGTCAGAAAAATCTTTTACTTAGCGGGGACATAGTTCAACCTGGCTAGAATAGGAGCCTCCAGTAATTGGAGGGTTGAGCAGTGAAATGCGAGTGAGCTCGTCTCATTCGCTCACAATTCACGGCGATGATAAAAAACTTTCCTGAAGATAGCTTCGGATCTGAGTTCAAATCTCAGTGTCCCCATTTTATTCTCTCAGAAACTTAAACAAGGGCTTGTAGAATCTTATCAAAAATATTATTGCGACAAGAATTGTGATTCCCAGTGCAAAATAATATTGGTACAAAACAAAGAATGTTTTTATATTCTCAAAAAGACCAAAAAAACTAATAGAATAAATTACTATGCCAAATAATAAAATAAACAGAATCTGATAGTAGGGAATATTATACCTCTTTCTTCTTGTTTTTGCTTTTTTTTCTGCTTTTTTTTCTGCTTTCTTAACTTTCTTTTTCTTTCCCTTTTTACTGATAAAATTATAGAGTAAAACCAATAAAAACAAAGCAACAACTATGCCAACACCTATCAAGATATAGTACAGGTATCCAACAAATAAATTTCTAATATAAATAGGAAGATATTTTGCATTAAATAATCTGTTTTGGTGCCCAATAAAGATTATAGCAGCAATAATAAATAAAATATAGATCCAAATTCTATTTAAGGAGATTTTTAATTTTTTTATTCTTGTTTTTGCTTTTTTTATTTTTTTTTCCTTTATTTGTTTTTCTCTCTCCTTTTCTAACTCTTCTTCCTTCTTTTTTTCTTTTTCCCTTTCCTTTCTTGCAAGTTTCAACGCCATTAACTTTTCTTTCTTAACCTTGTATTTTTCATGGCGTTTTTTTATTTTATCCCTTGCTCCCTTCAGTCGATTTATGAAAATTACAGCTAAGACTACAAGTAAAATCAGCAGGTAAATGTAATATTGGTAAAATTTTACAGCTGCTTTAACTTTCTTTACAAACTCATTTTCTTTTTTAAGAACTATGTCAACATTTTTAGAATACACTGCACCCTTACTTTCTAAATTTATTTTAATACCATATGTGTCTGGCTCTAGATCAGCGCCTGGATTAACATCTAGATTCAAATTGCCGGTCTGCCCAGGATTTAACTCTAGAGTTTCGGGGCTTATACTGACCCAGGATGGGCCTTCCAAACTTACATTATATATAGCTTCTTTTCGCCCATCGTTCTTTACTTTAGCAAAAAACAAATCATGGTTGTAAAAATTAGTTACGCTTGTTTTTGTGCTTATATCGGCTATATAACATGCTAATTTTGGTATGGCGTCAATTTCTATCTTATCAGAAAATTTAAGCTCTGGTTTATTATCCGGAACTGTAGATACTTCCACTAAAAAGCTTCCAGAAACATCATCATGGGGATTTGCATTCAAGGTTACGGTTTTTTCTTGTTCAGAACTTAAATAAAAAGAAGCATTCTCTATACTTGCCCAATCTGGAGCATCTAACTCCAGTTTTACATTCTGCCTTAAAGTTCCAGCATTTTTTATTGTTACATCATAATTTATAATCTCCCCACTACAAACATCATCTTTTTCTTTTTCCAGCTCCAGTTCTAAAGCGTAACAGTCCCCTACATCAACCTTAATATTCTTTTTTCTTTGTACTTTTCCAAGTTCACTTACAGTATTTAATTTAAAATCAAATTCGCCTTCTACATTAGTTGTATCAAAATTAGTGAGAAAAATGCCGGATTTCTTTGCATTAAGCCCTATATTGTTGACATTTAATGCTGCCCATTCCGGAGCATCCAAAATCAGCTTGTATCTGTTTTCAAACTTCTCATTATTGGTTATTAAAATTGGTATTATTTTTTGCTCATCTTTGCATAACAAATAACCATTATCATGCTGCAAAAATCCAATACTTTCATCGGCTTCATCTATAACCTTGCCTTGCTCTAAGGAGTAATCATAACACTGTGAAAATTTAAGAACCTGTTTGATGACTTTTGTTAAGCCATTAGTGGTTGTTATAAAAATCTCTAAATCATAATTTCCTTCAATATTGCAGTCAGAATTCACAATAACAAAGAAGTTTCCTTTTTGGCCTGGATTCAAAATGAATTTATCTGGATTAAATTTAATCCATTCTGCTACAGTTGCACTTGCTAAAACTGTATAGGAAGTTGCTGCAGTGCCTGTATTTTCAACAGTAACTGTGTATGCTTGACTTGAGCATGGACATAACTCTATAGAAGGTAAGGAAGTTGCTGCAAAATCTTCCTGTGCGTTAACTAAACCAATTAATAAAACCAACAATAGCAGATTTAAAGTTATTTTTTTAGCATTCATTTTAGTGCAAAATTGAATACTTACCCCAGTAAGAAACTAAAAATAAAATAAAAATATAAGAAAAAAGAAAGACTAATAGTAGGTTTTTTCGTCTTCCTTGCCTTCTTCTTCCTCTTCTTCTCCTCTAAGCTTGCTGAAGCCTATTATCAGGCCGATTATCACAAGCAAGATTACCAAGACTACTAAACCAACTTCAAGTCCCTTCTTTAACTTTGAAGCACCGCTTGCTTGTCCTTCCTTAACATTTATGTTTAGAGGAAGCTGCTTAAGCACATTATTTCCGTTGGTAATTGTTACTGCAAATGTCTGGTCTCCAACTGGAGCATCCGCACTTGCAGAGACATAAACAGTAAATGCTTTACTATCTCCTGCACCTATTACTAACACATTTGATGGGCTAACCCTTAAGTTTGCCCATGCAGCGCCATCAGCACGTATTGTATACGTTCTTGAGCTTGCTCCTGCATTTGTCAATGCTATTGGGTAAGCAACTTCTGCACCGCTTCTTGTGGCAGTTTGCTTATCGGCAGCAACTGTTATGATTGTCTTTTCTTCTGCTTTAGGTTTTTCTGTAACTGCTTCTGTTCCTAAAACAAATATTGATGCCAAATAAGTGTTCTTTTTATCCATATCATCAAAGAATACATCAACTACTACATCATATTCGCCTGTTTCTGCATTGTCTGGAATTCTCATGAACATTTCTTCTGTAGTTGCTTGGTCATCATCATCTCCTTCTTTTTCCAGCTCATCAATAAAATCAGCAGCTGAAACTCCTAAATCTGGTATGCTTACAACAACTTTTACTCCATCCTCATCTTTTTCTCCCCTATTTCTTATCCTAACAGTTGAAAGCAATGCCCTTCCTGCTTTTACTTCTGTATCTGGTGAAAGAACAACATCTCTTACCTCAACGTCGTGTCTTTGTGTACCAATTTCAAGTTTATATGTTGTTTCATTAGTCGGATTATCTCTGTCAGAAATTCTTACTCTTAATAAATATTGGTCCTGATCAATTTTTTGAATTAGGGGTAATGTTAATTTTTTTGTATATGAAACATCTTCTTTCATATCAAAGGCGCCAGTAATATCATCTACACTATCTCTGCTGTCTATACCCCTTAAAACAGCCTCTACTTGCACATCGGTAAGGTTTGAATCTGAGTTTAATCTTACCTTAACATTAAGCTCATCTCCCCTCTCAACATCAAGTATAAAATTAGTTCCACTCTCTGATATTTCATCTCCATTAACTTTTACAAAATCAAGATTATATGTTCCAGCCAAAGCTGTAGCACTCATCAAAACTCCGATTAAGAATACCGTCAATAAACTAAAAATCTTTTTTATCATTTTTAATAAACCTCCCCCATAATTTTTTATTTTAAATTAAATAATAAACTAATTATCCCACACTTATATTTAAATGTTTCGTTAATTTAGCATACTGAAGTAGATACATTAAATGACTATTATATAGTTATAAAAACTAATATTTAAATATTTGGATTTGAAAAACAGAATCATTAATAAATTCTTCCAAATTAGTAAAATCCATGATAACAATAGTTGGAACTGGACCGGCAGGAAGCTATCTTGCTTATCTTCTCGCAAAAAAAGGAAAAGATGTTACATTAATAGAAGAGCACAAGAAAATAGGAAGTCCTGTCCAATGCACAGGTATTGTCACCAGTTCAATTGAAAAATTTGTAAACTTACCCAACAAGGTTATTGCAAACAGATGCAGCAAAGTTATTGTGGTGAGTAAAAATAACAAGATTGTAGCAAATACTGATGAAATAGTTATGTGGAGAAACAAATTTGATGAATTTATGGCTAACAAGGCGATAGATACAGGAGTTAAAATTTTGACTAACTCCCGATTTACTGCTTTCAATGGAAAAAATTCAATAAAAATTAGAAATAAAAAAAATAATAAAATTAGAAATGTTGAATCTGAAATTATTATTGGTGCGGATGGTCCTTCTTCTGCTGTTGCAAAAGCTGCTGGTTTAAATGCAACTACAAATTTTTACATTGGGATGCAGGCAAAAGTAAAATTAAAAACTAATCTTGATGCTTTTGAAACTCATTTTGGAAATAATT
>JASMFO010000079.1 GCA_030751755.1 Candidatus Woesearchaeota archaeon | reverse complement strand
CTTCAACCATTTTTTATCTAAGAACTCTTTAATTGAGTGAAATATATCTGATATTTAAATGTTTTGGAAATTTGAAAAATTTCCAAGACATTTAAGCTGGAAAATCCTTTGGATTTTCCGCTGTTTAAATGTTATGGTTTTAAGTTATTGCAATTAAAGTCTCATCATTCTTTTTGAGATACTCTTAAAACATTTTTCAATGGAGGTACAGTTAATACAGTTTTTGGTACAAATATCTCTGGTCCATGTCCGTATGCGCTATGATTTGTATCAAGCAAAACTACCTGATCACCTTCGGTTCTATCAATAATCCATTGATGTCCTGAACGTCCAAAAAATGATGGTAAACCAAATACATCTCTGTCAGCACCAAAAATAACAACATTATCTCTGGCAATGACATCATCTAAGGAGCCTATATCAAAAGGTTCTACAGATAATCTACCTTCTGAAACCTCAATTAAAGGTGGAATACCATCATCATAGGGGTCTCTAGAAAAATGATATCCTATTGGTTGAAGCAGCCCGTCATGCAGTTCTCCAGTAAATACATCATAAAATTCTTTCTCTTTTCTATCATGCAAAAGTCTTTCCAAATTTTCCATAAGTCTATCATTATCACGAATCCTTCCTTCAAATAGATCTATATCCCCTCCCACCCCTGATTCTTCTGCCGTTCCTAGATTTCTTTTATTAATCTCTTGTCTTTGAGTGTGATAGTCTCTTAAATATTCAACTGCATCTTTAAATGAGGGCAAGGTCTTATGTTTTAATAAATATTCATACACCGCATTTGCTGTTTGAAGATGAATTCCATTTTCTTGTAATGGAAAACCAAGTCTTTTACTAACGAAAATTTGAGTTTCCCGAATGTTGCTTATAAAATTTAAAGGATACCCTCTCTCGCTTCTTGCGATAACATCAAGGTCAGTATATTTTGTACCTAAAGAATAGTTCATAGCTATAGCTTGTACTGCTTGTACGCATGTGTAAGATGTTGATTGTGGTTTGAAAGGCAGTTCCATTTTTAGAATATCATTTAATTTTTAATTAAGATGAACAAAAAAATTATTATAAAAAATCTACTTCAAACCCTTCTGAAACAAATTATTAAGAGCACTAACAAAGTAAGGGCTTTTAATCCAAACACCAGAATCATATTCAGGATCTTTGCCAGCCATAACAAAAAAGATTTCTTCATCATCAATACTTGCAAATCTTGCATCATGTTTTGTGTCTACTATTTCAATATTTCCTAAATCAATATTTAAATTTACATTTGTGTAAAATTTAACCTTAACTTTTTTCCTTGCAAGACTATCCTTTGCTTTTTTCAAAACCTTAATCTTGTGTTTTAATCCTTCTTCATTTGTAACTACTGTTACAGATTTCTTTGCCCTTGAAAGCATGTCTTTCAAAAATTTGTTGACATTGCTTCTTCCAACTACAGAATCTGTTATATTTTCTACATCAATTTTCTTGATTCCAGTTTTATGCAAAAGCTCCAGTTCCTCAAAAATATCTGTTTCTGCCAGCTTTTCAACTGTTTGTATTTGCTGCTCTGCATCTTCCTGCAGCCTTTTCTTGATCCTTTCAACAACAGCTTCTGGCTGCACAGCAATATACTTAATTGGCTTTCCTATCTTCATTATGATAAAGCCTTTCTTCTCCAAACCTTCAAGAACATCATAGCATCTGCTTCTTGGAACTCCAGATATCTCCGCTAGCTCTGAAGCAGCCGCTATACCCTTGCTTAATATAGCAGTCCATATCTTTATTTCATAAATATTAAGCTTAAAACGCTGCCTTAATTCCTGCAGTGATTCTTTTTGAATTAACATGTTATAACTAAGAATGAATTACTTGTATTTAAAGCTTTCTATTTATTTGTTACTTTAAAGTAAGGACACAAAAGAGTATGTAGTAAGACCATAATAATTATGTACCTAGTAAACGTTAGAATAATAATAAATTAAACAAGAAAAAATAAAATCAAAAAAGAAAGAAAGTCTTACTGACTTCTCTTCTTAACTACTGCCACAACAAGCAATATTGCTATTAAAACAAGCAATACTTCTCCTACAACCAAAGCAACCAAAAACCCTGAACTTTCGAACAGTGATTTTTCCTCTGTTACTGGTAAACTAGGAGTTGTTACTGCTCCAGCAGTTATTAAATCTGAAGGAGTTGTATCTACAGGAGACTGTACAACAACAACATCTTCCTCTTCTTCCTCCTCCTCTTCGTCTTCCTCTAAGATCTCACACTGTGCTACAAGCAACTCGGTTGTTTCAGTTTCTGTATCACTTCCATCATTGAAAGTGACCTTGGATTGCAGGGGGTATATTCCTGGTGCCACATCCTGTGGCATTGATAGTGTAAATGTCTTTCTGAACTTGCTGTCATCATCAAACGCATCACTGGTTAAGTCAAATATCTCCCTTAAGCTAATCCCTAATTCTGCATTAGTGATTTCAAGCACAACATCATCCTCATCATCTTGGCCTGTATTTATAACAGCAGTTGAAAGCTGCAGTGTTCTGCCGCATTTGATTTCTGATGGTGTTAATGAATTTCTCAAAAATTTTATCTCATTATCTTCTTTTTCTACTTCAAGTTCAAGATCAAATTCAACTGTATGAGTTGTTCCATTCTCATCTTCACCTGTTACCTCTATTGAGACATCGTAAGTATCCTCATCAACTTCCAGAGGAATTACAAATTCAACGGTTACATCATTATTCTTTCCATCTTTCAAATCCTTAATTTCATCTTCTTCCTCTAACTCATCACCATCATCAATTCCATCTATTGTTACAGTAACCTCAATATCCTCTATTTTAAGATCTTCAGTACTGGTAAAATTATTTTTAGCTTCTATAGTAAATTTAACAGCATCACCAGGCCTTGCCTCTTCTCTTATTTTATCCCCAAAATCCATATTTTTATCTGTCTTGCTGCCAACCTTAACGTCCATATCAGTTATAAGAAGTTTTCCACCTTCTATCACATTTCCAAATTCGTTATCTGCCAGTACAGCAGGTACCATTAATAGAATCAAAAACAATCCAATCATAGCATTTAGTATCTTCATTTTTTATTAACCCCATATAATTTAATTATCTTTTACCCTGTGAAATCGCTACTAGTATTTAAATCTTTTGCTATTGAGCAATAGTAATAAAGCTTTAATTATTGCCAAATGGTTAAAATATCTCTTACTATATATAGTATAACCCTGGCTAGATATAAATGATAAAACTCTTATCTTATAGCAAAGAGCACAAATAATTGGAATATAAATTATGCTCTTTGCTTATTACGAACGAGCAACAAATGCTCAATTATTTTTGTGAGTGAGTATAGAATTACTATTGCTGCTGCATAGCAGCCCCATCCCAATCATTTGCCCGCATGGTACATTGTTTTTTGTTTTCCCAGTAATAGTGGCAATCCTTGCCAAACTTTTCCCATATGACGCAGCCAATACAACATTTCGATGCGGAATTATCCACCTTAGTTTCTGTTTCCATTTTACATCAGGAATTATCCAATATTAAAAAATTTATGGTAAGAATTTTTCAGTGTGCTTAATCTTATTAGGCAGGTATTTCTCGATTACATAGTTGAGTCCCCACTTAGCTAATGCTTGTTGTTCCGCACGAACTTTCATCTGGTTCATCTGCTTAAGAGCTTTCTGCCATTCTTTATGATGGATTATGAAAGGATCATTCTTTAAAAGGTCCTTAATCTTTTTGATATCCACTTCCTTTAAAGGATGTGATGGCAGTTTGTAATCAACAATATCTTGGGGGGTTATTCCCAAAAACTTTGCTTTTGGTACACAAAAATATTCATTGATATGCGCAGCATTGCCAGAACCTACTTTTAATGTCCTATATATAGAGCCGATTCCATAAGGATCCCCATCCACAAATACATATACCGGTATTTTCCTCTCATCACTCAATCTACGGATAAATCTGCGCAAAGCTCTAGTAGGAACACCACCCATCGAAACTAAAATGCAATTTGCCTTTTTCCAATAATTGTGTTTCAATAATCTTTGAAACATACCTGCTGTCTCAATAGCCAGAATAAACTTTGCATTGGTTTCAAATTTCAAATGTTCAACGGATGTTGGGATAGAGTAAGCGCCTGAACCAAACTTAGTGCAGTCAATCCTTATCTCTTTTCCAGTATCAGGATCTTTATCAACAACAATCAATTTTCCAGCAACTTCTCCGCCTTTTTCTTCTGGAATAAAACCAAGCTGCTCACGATTGACCATCATCATTGCTTCTAAATCATCCATGACTGTATCGGATTCTGGTTGTTCCTTGAAAGATGCTTCTGCCCAGTTCTTGGAAATATAATACATTTCTCTCTTTGTTGTTATGTCATCTTCTTTGATAATGCCTTTTGCATGCGCCATCATACGCAAAGTTTGAGCAAAAGTTTTGATTGTACTGGCAGTTAAAGTACGCTCTTTCATTTTCCCAAGAAGCTCAAAAAAGCCATCTTTAGGATCATACTTAACATTAGTTAATGCCCTTAAAGGCATCTTAAGTTCTGGAGCTTTTTTCTTTTTGATTCTGGAATAAACATCATTTGCAGTATCTTCTATTTCTTTCAAAACCTGCTTATTACTTGTTTTCGTCATTTTCTTCCTCTGTTTCCCCCTTACCTATATTTGCAAACTCCTCATCATACTCCAGATTCTTAGCCTCTATTTCTTCTAAATGACCTCTTTTCTTTTCCAAAATTTCTGCAAGCAATTTCTCAACTTTCTTCTCATCATTTTCATTTAATTTTAATAATTCTTTTAATGCCTCCCCAACATGAGGTATAAACAATTTTATATAATCTCTTTTCTTGCCCTCAAACTGAATCTTTCTTTTCTTACCCACATAGCTTGCTAGCTTCCTGCCGCATTCCTGCAAAGCCAACTTAATTTCCTTAACAATCTCAGGATAATGCGCTATAGCTTCCTTGCTTTCAGAAGTAAAAGGGACCCAGACAGAAGCAATATGCACAACAAGAGTTACAGGACCGATTGGTAATGCTCCACGACTTTGGCTTAAACCATAATTTCTCCACATTGTATTTATGACAGATCTTGTTACTGCGCATGCACCTTGTTGATACAATAGAGGAACGCGATTAGCATACCTTAACAAATGCATGCTTTCTTCTGCATTTTGCTCACCGCCATAAGCTACACCTGCTTCAACAATAAATGGATTCCCACGATAAACACTGGGAGGTCTTGTTATCGCTGTATAAAATTCTGCATTTATCTCTTTCTTTAGACCTTTCTCTAATAACTCTTCACCAATTGGACTTATGCAATCTACTGGAGGAGAAATTATTTTTGTTTTTTTAATACCCTCTACTAATTTCTCAGCTATTTCCATACCCACATCCTTAGGTTTTGTATTTGGGAGTACAGCAGCATTCTCACAAATCTGCTTGGCAGTACCAGAACCAACTCTGGAAAACTCGCTTGTCAAAAAACTCTGCAAAGTACGTGATTCTGTCAATTTTAACATAGAAAGCAAAACACCTATTTCCACGCCATAAGGATGTGGCTTAATCTCAACAGGTTTTTTAGGCAGCTGTTCAGCAGCTTTTGCAAAGATTATTTGCTCGGCTTTTGGATTTGTATAAATTAATGTGACATGGGGATTTACAATCGCTGTTTGCTTTAGATATTGGTCAACACTTTGGTCGCCTTTTTGATAGCTTCCTTCTAGATCTAACTCTATCCTAGTTCCATGCTCTTTATCCCACTCAACAGTTTCATCTTTAATTATCTGAGGCTTATTGTTTTGAGTATCAATATGAAGCTCATAATAATTTGCAGAATGCTTTTTTCCTATTCTGGAAGTAATTCTTGCAGGCTTTCCTGTTGTCAGCTGCGCATACAAAACAGAAGCACTTATTCCTATACCCTGTTGCCCGCGGGATTGGGATAACTTAAAAAATTTGCTTCCATACAACAGTTTTGCAAAAATATTTGGAATCTGTTTCTTGACAATTCCAGGACCGTTATCCTCGACAATAACTCTAAATCTATTTTCACTCATCTCTACCAATTCAACATTTATTTCCGGCAGAACATTAGCTTCTTCGCAAGCATCCAAACTGTTATCTACCGCTTCCTTAATTGTTGTCAACAAAGACTTCCTGGGATTATCAAAACCAAGCAGATGCCTGTTCTTCTCAAAAAAACTTGCAATAGAAATATCTCTCTGCTTTTTTGCCAGTTCAATTGCAATAGGTACATCTTCTGCCATTTTGTTAAAAATCAAATATAACTTGTTTAAATAGTTAATTGTTTTTGAAAATTAAGAAAAATAAAATAATCAAACCATCTCCATTATTCTTTTCCTCTTCATTTCCCTTCTTTTCTTCTCTAACCATTTATAGACACTTGCATGAGTGCTTCCCTTCAGCAAAGCCTCTACAGCACGTTTTGCTATTGCAGCTGATTCAGCAGTTCCAATAATGCTTACTGATTTTCCATAAACTGAAATGTAAGATTCTGATAATTCTTCTATTAGCATCCTTGATTTGCCTTCTTTGCCAATAACACGACCTTTTAACCTCAACAAAGTATTTTTTGATTTTCCAGTATAGTCATTTAATTCAATATATTCAAAAACATAATCTTGTTTTAGCAATAATTTTGCGATTTCAGGATTAAAGCCACGGCCTATGGCCCTCACCACCTCACGAGCAGTATACAATCCTAAAGCATCCTTACCATAAACAAAAATATCCCCTTCTAAAGAATCAACTTTGATCTGGGTTTTTGTATCAGATTCTATAGTTTTCTTAACTTCACCCTTCTTTCCAATCAAAACCGCAACTCTTTCTTGCGGTATCTTCAATTCATACGAATAGGAGGCCATAGTGAAAGTGAAATTATTATGTGTTTTAAAAGTTTTTGTTAGTTTTTATTTTTTAATATTTAATTGTATTAATTTTTTTATGAATTTGTCTTTTATTGTAATTTTCCCTTATTGTAGTAATTTTTTGAACGAAACCTTTAAATATAACTGATATTTACAATTGAGTTATCGCCACCGTCTATATTTTAGATATTTAAATTCTAAAATTTAACATTGGATTTTATGTTTACGTGCTTGATATTGTTATTAAGTATGTGTAGTTTTGTAATATTGCGACCAATAAAAAGCGAAAGCAAATCCTAGGGATATGGGAACAGAAATCCTGTTGATCCTGCGGGAGGTTGCTGCTATTGGGATTCGACTAAGCCATGCAAGTCAAGGGGTTCTTCGGAACACCGGCAAACTGCTCAGTAACACGTCGATAATCTGCCCTTAGGTCGGGGATAGCCTCTGGAAACTGA
>JASMFO010000078.1 GCA_030751755.1 Candidatus Woesearchaeota archaeon | reverse complement strand
GGATATAATAATATATTTGACTGTAGCTATTGTGATTTTAATTGTTGTTAATGTTCTAGGGTATATTAAAAAATTCAGAAAAAGATAACAAGAGTATCTTAGAATATTGTTCTAGAGTATATGTTACAATAAAAAGATTTATATACTAGTTGTGTAAAAGGTATATTGGATATTAGTACTTCCAAATAATAATATTAGAAAAACAAAAAAATCAAAATATATTTAAACAACCAATATAATTAATGTAGATAAACTATAAAAATGCAAGATGGAAAAAGAGGTTTCCAAAAAAACAGGTGTAATTTTGCTTCTTTTAGCCATTATTATAGCTGTCATGTTCACACTTGCTATTTTGAATTACATACAAGCTCCAAGAGTTGCTGAAGGTGCAAGAGAATCATCCACAAGCGGAGAGATCACATTAACGATTAAAAAGCCTCCAATTGTAACGGATGAAAGCACGGGCAGTGTAAGTTTGGAAATACTGCCTCCACCAGAAAGTCCAGAATGATGGAAATATCAAATAAAAATTAATTGAAGGATAAAAATGGGTGAAATATCAAATAGAACCATACTTGCGCTGTTAATTGCAACATTGGTCATATCCCTCGGAGGAACTTATATTTCATTATCAGCTGTAAATAATAAGCTAGTTTCTCTAGGCTTGGCCCCTATTACGGGTTTTGCAACTATTCCAAATGGAACTGCAACTGTAACTGTAAATACAATTTCATCAATACAATTTTCAAAAGCGAGTGTAGCTTTTGGCTCTGGTAATGTAAATACACCCGGAGGCTATAATAATTGTACATTGACTACGCTTGATGAAGGCAACTCTCCAGGCTGCTCTGATTTTAATAATGCATCAGGATTTACAGTTGTGAATGATGGCAACGCAAATTTGAGTGTAGAGCTAAGGTCGAACATATCTGCTGCAAATTTTATAAGCGGCAGCGCAGTATTTGCGTGGAACGTAAGTGTAAATGAAAGTGGAAGCTGTGTTAATAGCTCGGGTAGTGATAGAACGGCTGTTCAGCCTAATACAAGCGTTGGTTGTGGAGGTACAGCAGATGCTTGTGGCTCTATCTTTGAAAGTGTAAGCACATCAAATAAAAACATATGCCCAAGCTTGTTATATAGAGATGGTAGTGATGCCTTGAATATTGACATAAATATAACAATACCGTATGATTCTCCAACAGGCGCTAAGGCTGCAGCTCTTATTGTTACTGGAACAGCTGAAAGCTGAATAAAAAAATTTTATTTTTACATTTTTAATATTGGTTATGATTTTCTAGAAAACTTTAAATAGAAATCAATTTATATTATTTTGATGAGAAAAAAATTAATAGGGATTATTGTATTATTTCTGATATTTTTAGTGCAACAACATACAGTTTATGCAATTAGAATAAGCCCCTCTGCTATAAAGATAGATTTTCAACCTAATTATGAAGAAACATTTACTTTTCATACTGAAGCAACAGAAAATATTGGGATCTATATAGAAGGCAATTTAGCAGAGTATATTACTGTGGAAGAGGACAATATAGCAAAAGACGGCACTTTTCTTGTTAAGGTAAAACTGCCAGATGAGATTGAAACTCCTGGAAAAAATAGGGTTTTGGTTGGCTTGATTGAAAAGGGAAGGGTTGGTGGTACCGTAGCAGGTATTGCATCAATAAGGACTCCTATAGACATAAAAGTTCCATATCCTGGAGTGTATGCTGAAATAACTTTTCATGTTAATGACTTAAACATAAATGAAACAGCCAATTTTGTTGTTAGAATAAATAATCTTGGAAAAGAGGATATTAATAACGCAAAAGCAGAAATAGGAATATTTGATAGCAATGAAGTGCTTGTGGAAAATATTTTAACCCAGGAAAAGAAAATCAAGGCCAATACCCAGGAAAATCTTAAGGTTTTATTTGATGCCTCAAAGCATATTGCTGGAACGTACAAGGCTGTTGCGCATGTAACCTATGCTGATAAATCAGAGGATTTTGAGGATGGATTTAAAATAGGTACATTGAATATTAAAATTATCAACTATACCAGAACATTTTTTAAAGACAAAATAAATAAATTTAACATTGAAATAAAATCCTTATGGAACAGCAAGATTGACGATATTTTTGCAGAAGTCGAAGTTTTAAGCAATGCAAAAGAGGTTTCTTCCTTTAGAACAGTTTCTGTTAGCTTAGAACCATGGGAGAAAAAGACGATAAGCACTTTTTGGGATATGCAAGGTTTAGACGAGGGAACTTATGATGTTGAAATAAACTTGTTTTACCAAGGGCAGACAACCGAACTCAAAGATGCTATAGAGATAGTAACTAAAAAAGAAGAGTTAGCGGGATTTTTAACTATGACCCATTTATTAATTGCTGCAGTATTATTGCTTATAATAATAAATATAATTATTTTAGTAAAGAAAAGTAAAAAATGGAAACAATGAAAATCAGAGATTCTCAAGCCTTCATTTTAAATACAGTCACTAACATTCCTGTATCCCTCTGGGAAATTCATAACAAAAAATGAAGACAATGAAAATAACTAAATTCTTTTTATTATTGGTATTTGCAGTTATGATTTCCACTTTTTTAACCTATCTTTTTTATAATTCTTATGTGATAGAAAATATAATAATGTTGGATATGATGGTAAAGGTTAATGATCACTTTGGACTTAATGCAGACGGGGATGCAATAAAGTTCGGGATGGTAATGCCCGGGACATCAAGCGAGAGATCTATTACTGTAAATAATAGTGCTGTCTATCCATTAAGGGTAATTATTTTAAAATCCGGTTATATCGCTGACTGGGTAGGGGTTTCTGAAAATAATTTTATTTTAGAAGGTGGTGAGGACAAAGATGTAGTTTTTGAAGTCTTTGCTCCCGAGGATGCTGCTTTTGGAAATTATAGCGGAAAGGCGAAGATAATTTTCAAAAGGACCTTATTCAATAAATAAATCTTAAACAGCATACAAAACTTTTTTCTTCTTGTTTTTTCTGAAATATAGCTAAATTTCCGCAATTTTTATATATATCATTCTGATATATATATGATATATGTCAAAATTGCTGCATATTAGGGTAGGAAGGGACCTAAAAAAGAGGATGCAAATTTTGATAGATAAGGGAATATTCAGCAATCAGGCTGAGATTGTAAGAGAAGGTCTAAGGGAAGTACTGCTAAAATACAAAGAAGAGACTAAAAAAGAGAAAATCGGAAAACGAAGATAAGATGAAAAAGATACCAAATATCCTGCTTGTAATCCTCATTATAATATTTGGAGCAGTAACGAGCATTAATAACTGGCTCATATATAAAAATGCAGATGAGTTGGCAATAACCGCAATAACAAATTCTGCTGTAGCAGAGCTTTCACTATGCTTAAACTCGCAACCGGTTCTAAGCGGGATATGCGATGACGCTGTCTTCAAAGTAGACGATTCTTTTTTCTGTGATGCGAATGCATCTGATCTGGATAATCAAAACCTGGAATTTTTCCTCAACACCACATTAATTGATATTAACTCAAACACCGGCATTATAGATTTTACAGCAAATGAGTCTCAGGCAGGCGTTCATGATATTAATTTAAGCGTAGGCGACAATTCAAGCTGCGCAAACAATGTATCATCAAGCTTGTTTACACTAATTATATCAGATATAAATATAACAGCTCCCGGACATGATGATGTTATAAGGCCGGGTGAAAAAATTCCTTTTGACATGTCTGTTGTTGGTGTTGGCTTTATAACAAATGTATCAGTTGATGTATTCAATGAAACATTTATTGCTGAAAGTTTCTCAAGCAGTTTGTATAATTTTACATACAATGTAATAAACATACCGCCAAAATTAGTAAATGCAATTGCTTACGCTTACAATGAGACTAGGGGGCCAGAGTTCAATGTTACAGATCAAATACAGCTAAGGATTGCGAGGCCAGCAGGGGAAACTTCAAGCCCAACAATAAACCTTACATGCTCTAATGAGACCTATGCGCTAAATAAAACAAATATAAGCATAATAACAACTTTTGATTTGGATACCCTGCTAGAGCAAAGCAATGCATCCATACTTCTGCCAAACAACAGCATACAATTCCCCATTCAAACAATAAACTCTTCAGATGATACAAGCTATTTCCACTCAATTAATTATACCTATCTTACCTCAAACCTTGCGGGTTACCATACAATAACAACATTTGTAAAAGACATAGAAAACCAGACTATAGAATTAAATGCTACATTGCATGTAAGCAATGTCTCTAAGCAAGTAAATATAACTCTAATAAACACAGAAATGCCGAAGATAAAGGATGTCTGCACTGGGAATGTGGTGTTCAATACAATGTCTTTTATTTTGCCAAATATATCTTACTATGATGTTGAAATTGATTATAAATCTATTGTAAGAGCATTCTTCCCTAATTCCTCATTCCCGTCAACAGTAAATGCCACCTTTAATTTTACCCAGCTTACAACTGAAACTGATGCTCCACCGGGACAAAGACGTATAGATATGTTTGATCTGCTTGCTAATATCCAGTATAATAATTTCAATTTAACATATAATTATTCATCAGTAGAGCATACACTATTAAGCGAAAGCAGTTTGGACATATATTCGTGTAATGCAACATCTTGTAATTCACTAACATGGGATAACCTTGATGTAAATGTATCTACAGACACCAATATTATAACTATTGCAGGACTGAAAAATATATCCAGAAGATATATAGTAACAGAGCCTACTGAACTCCCATCTGCTCCTGAAATCTTGAACCTAACAGTTGCAGTAGGGTATATAGCAAATAATACATTGCAAAACATATCTCTTGTCTTTAATGTAAGCGGGACTTTAAGCTCTGTAACCTTAACAGTTGATGGGTCAACAGCAACTGTAAATAAAACAGCAACTGTCGTTAAAACAAATTATTACAATTACACCTATAAGCCTTTGTCTGAAAAAAGCTATACAGTTACAGCAATTGTTATTGACACCAACAACAAAAAAGCAAACAAGAGTATAGAATTCTTTTCAGCTCCAGAAGAAACGTTTAATTTATCCACGATTGGGACACTCAATATAACATTAAGAGATGTAATAACTGACAACCTAATAGCTTCTGCGGAAAAAATCAGCATAGCATTGCCAAGAGGAAGGTACAAAATGGAAACCAAGACAAATGACAATAAAACAGACATCACTATAGTAAATGCAACAATTAACAAGTCTGTAAGCCTTGGATTAACCTACAACGATATCAGCGAAGTGCTAACAGCGCCTGCAAATACAACTAATCTTGACCAGTTTGAGATAAACAGCACCTTGTCATTTGCAGAAACGCAATTTGTATACAACTATGCCAGCATTAATTCATCAATAACGCATGCGGACAACTTAGAAGCGCACAAATGCGATTCTGTTTCAAACTGCACATTTTCAGAACTTGCTTCAACTATTAACACAGACAAAAACACAATTGAATTTACATCAAACAACTTATCGGTATTCAATATTGTTGAGTCAACAAAAGTTGAAAAGGAAACAACAATTGTAACAGATGAGGTTACAACTACAATATCAGTATCAGTCCCCGGTCCAATGGGAGGGGGAGGCTCTGTAGTAACTAAGACAGCATCCTTGGACCTAATTGCTCCATCTCCGATATCATTAGACCTAAATGACAGCGTAATATTGCCCCTAATTCTAAGAAATGCAGGCCAAGTTAAACTAGAGGATATAAGCTTAACTTATGATGTTAATGCTAGCGGAATCTTGGTATACCTAGAAAATGAATATTTCGGAGAGTTAGAAACAGATGAGACTGTTTCAACCGATATGATGATTTATACAAGTCTGGAAGATCATGGGGACTATGAAATAATAGTTAACGTTACAGCAATACCTTCTAAAGCAATAGGAGACTCTAAGGTAAGAATCACCAAAAAAATAATTATTAATACAATTGATGTGGCGTTGCCAAACAGAACAATTGTTAAAACAAGAATTGTATTTGCAAAAGACTTGTTTAATGAGAATCCAGAATGTTTAGAACTTCAAGAATTGCTAGATCAAGCAGATAACGCCTTGGAAAGTCGCGAGCATAGAAAGGCAAGAGCCCTTACAGAATCAGCAATAAACGCATGCAGAGATTATATTGCTTCTATTGAAAAATACATAGCAGTTCCTAAGCCCTTGACATTAAAGGAGATTATGGTAAGGATTTCTTCAGTCCTAGCAGTGATAGTTGTAATAATTCTGATAGTTTACAGAATGATTTCAAGGCCAAAATTAAAGAGAAAAGAGCCTAGGGTTTACAAAGAAAAAAAGCCAGGAATATTTAAATTTGGATTTAAATTTGCAAAGAAAAAGCCAGTTAAAAGAGAAGAAATATCAGATGCCAAAGCAAGGAAAGAAATTGAAAGCCTATTAAGAAAAGGACCTTAAGCTAATCCCGAATCAATTGGAAAATATAGAAAAATATACAACCTAAAACTTATTTTAAGGAATTATTCCATATCTTGTATTAACCAGCCCCCAATCCAAAAACAATGAGATTAGGGCAAGCAGCATAAGAGGAATTGTCAAATTAAAAGATATTTTTCTCTCTGTACTGGAAACAATCTCTCCATAGGCCTTTTCTAGAATCTCTTTATCAGTAGCCCTATAGTAATTTCCATTAGTAGATGAGGCAATTTTTTTGAGTTCCTCCTCATAAAGCTTTGAAATAACATCCGTCTCTGGAATTGTTCCTCCCTCCTCTGTTCCAATGCCAATTGTGTGGACTGTAACAAGG
>JASMFO010000077.1 GCA_030751755.1 Candidatus Woesearchaeota archaeon | reverse complement strand
TTTGGCTGCTTTTTCTAAATCTTTTATGTTTTTTACATTTAATTTTTTATAGAGCTTCATGATTGTTTTTGGGCCTAAGCCTGACACGCTACCAAGCTCTTCCATATTTACAGGAACTGCTTTCTTTAGTTTTTCATAATAGCCTAATTTTCCTGTTTCGAGAAACTCAGATATTTTCTTAGTTAAAGCTTCTCCAACTCCAGAAATATCATCTAACTTCCCTTTTTTCCAGACTTCTTCTATATCTTCATCTAAGTTCTCAATAACCAAAGCTGCTTTTTCATAAGCTCTTATTTTGAAAACCAGCTCTTCTTTAATTTCGAGAAACTGTGCTATATTTCTTAATAAGGAAGCTACTTCATAGTTTTTCATATGGGTTTATTTAATTTAGAAGTATATAATATTTATGCCAAACTCCTCAACAAATATCCAATTGCATAAGCAATGATTGCTGCTGCGCTGCCTATAAGCAAAGTTTGCATGCCACTTTTGAACCAATTCTTTCCTGTTACGTAGATTTTTGCAGAGCCTACAAAGAAAAAGGCAATAAAGGTCAATACAATTGACAATTGGAATGCTATTGCTTTTACTGCTTCAGAGAAAAATGAGATAAAATAAGGCATTAATGGTATCGAACCAACCAATGCGAATGATACAAATGTTACAAATCCTTTTTTTATTGGAGAGGTTTTTTCTTCTATAATATTAAGCTCATCAATCATCATTGTATCTACCCATACTTTTTTATTTGAGGTAATTGTTTTAACTGCTCTTTCTAATTGCTTTCCTTTGAAGCCTTTTCTTCTGAATATTGCTCTTACCTCTTCTATTTCTCCTTTAGGATAATGCTCTATTTCCCATGTCTCTCTTTTTCTTTCTCTCTGAGCAAACTCAATATTGGACTTTGAGCTTAAATAGTTGCCAACAGCCATTGAAAATCCATCTGCTAAAAGATTTGCTAAGCCAAGAATTATGACAATATTTACAGACAAGGCAGCTCCTGCAACTCCGGAAACAACTGCAAATGTTGTAATAGAACCATCAATAGCCCCATAAACAAAATCACCAACATAAGAGCCTTCATGTTTATGAAGCTCTAAGGTTCTTATAGACTTAGTTTTATGGGCTTGTTTTACTTTTTCTATGTTCTTAGCTTTATAAGCTGCCCGGGCTTTTTTTAGTCTGGATGGCATTTTATTCTTTTAGAAGTTATAAATATAAAAATAATATAAAAATGTATTGTTTACTAAAAATCATCCAGAGTCTTGTGCGTTTTCAAGAAATTATCAGCTTTCTTTAGGATTTCTTTTGCATTTTTATAAGTTAGTTTTTCTATTGCTTTATCATAAGGAAGCCATTCAAAGCCGATATGCTCGAAAGAAAGCTTTACTTCTTTTGTTTTAGTTTTTGCAATGTAGAAAACAACTGTTTTGTTTATAAGCTCGTTTTTAAACTTGAAATAATACTGCATTTTTTCTTTAAAATCTCTAATAATCTCAATATCTCTTATTCCTGTCTCTTCTTCTACTTCGCGTTTTACTGTATCTGCATCTGCCTCATTTTCTTCAACATGGCCTTTCGGGAAGTCCCAATGCCCTTCCTCGTAGTGCAAAAGAAGAAAAATTGGCTCTTTGTCTTTTCTGAATACTATTGCGCCTGCTGATTTTTCGTGTTTCATTTATATACATTATTTAGAGGTTTTATATATAGTTTTCTGGGATTTTAGAACTTTTAATCTGCTATTAGCACCCATTTATAAACAAAAACCGAAAGGTTTAAATATATCCTTCTCAATAGATATATTAAAAAGGTGGTTTTAGAGTATAGCAAAATATATATACTACAAGCACGTAAATTATTTGCTAGGTCCTAATAGAACAGGGTGGTAGTTCTGGATCAATTACAGCGATAAAAAGAGAGTTAAACATTCCAATCTAATTTTTCCAGGGGTGTGGGAATTTTTTGGATGTAAACAAGCAGATATAAGAGTCTGTGATGCAATTCATGTTATTAAATTAATCCTACCATTAAGGGTGTATGGGAGTTTTATCACCTCTTTTCTCCTATATGGTCTGAAGTGGGATTTTTCATATTAAAAGCTAAAAATGAAAATAACAAACACCAAAATTTATGACACTGTAAAGGAAGTTGTTGGGGAAGACAGCTTAAAAGTAGTTGAATTTCTTAAAGACAAGAAGAATATTTCTGATTTCAAGATTGCGGAAAAGGTTAATGCTGATATACATGATATTAGGAACATTCTTTACAGGCTTTATAACCATAATCTAGTCAGTTATTACAGGAAAAAGGACAGGCAGAAAGGATGGTATATAAGCTACTGGACCTTTAACAAGAAAAGGATTAAGGATTTAATGAAGAATCTTCATTATTCTAAGATTGATAAATTTACAGAAAGACTGCAAGTAGAGGAAGCAAATAGAGGCAACTTTTATCTTTGCCCAAATGCTTGTGTCAGGGTTAATTTTGAAAAGGCAACTGATTTTGAGTTCAAATGCCCTGAATGCGGAGTTATACTAAATCATCAGGATAATGGAAAGACTATTGAATTCCTGCAGGGAAAGATTAAGGAACTGCATGCAACGAATGGATTTGCCAAGATGGGCCATGGCTTTGCTGCAGCAGGCAATGGGTTTGGTAATGGGCATAGCATTGTTGGCAACGGGCATTCTAATGGAAATGGTCATAAAATAAACAGTGTAACAAGATCTAATAAAGTTGTTAGGAAAGCTACTAAAGCAAAGAGTTCTAAGAAGAAATAAAGATTTATGATTTCTTTATTTTTGCAACGAAGAAACCTTCAGTATCATTATCCTGTGGCCATATTCTTAAACAATTTTTTATATTTTCATTATACTTATTATTGTCAAACTCTAAGATTGGTTCACTTCTCTTTAAATTGTTTATTTTTATTTCCTCTAATTGGGCATTATCGTATTTATTTATTAAAAAATCAACTACTGCCTCATTTTCCTCTGGCTCTAGGCTGCAAGTTGAGTAAACTAATGTTCCGTTTTGTTTTAAAATGTTAAAGGCAGTCTCTATGAGCTGTTTTTGCGTTATTGACAATCTTTTCACCATATTCGGATTCCATATTCTTAGTGTTTTCAAAGATTTCCTTATAGTGCCTGTGCCAGAACAGGGTGCATCAACAAGGATTTTGTCAAATTTTATGTTTGAATTATAGAACCACTGGCCCTGCATCAAGGTGATTATGCAGTTAGTTATTCCGCACCTTTGTATGTTCAGGCTTAAAGGCTTTATCCTAGGTATCTGGTAGTCATTTGCGATCAAAACCCCTTTATTGTTCATCATTGCAGCAATTTGGGTTGTTTTGCTTCCCGGAGATGCTGCTATATCTAAAACTACATCACTTTCTTTCGGCTCTAAAACTAACGGAGGTATCATAGAAGCTGCTTCTTGTGTGTAAAAATAACCTAAAGAATGCTCAATTAAATTCCCAATATCCCTTCTTTCTTTTTTTATATGTTCGATGTAAAAACCTTCTTTGCACCAAGGTATTTGCTCTAAATCCCAGTTTTTTTCTAATCTTTTCTTTAATTCATCTATTGGTATTTTTATTGTATTTACCCTAATCGACCTTCTAAGGAAAGATAAAGAATACTTTTTAAATTCTTCAAAATCAGTTAAATTCTCGTATCTTTCTATGAATTTTTCTTTAAATTCAATTTGTTCTGAGTTCGGGATTATTGTCGGCATGTTAATTTAATATCTTAGACATGTAAGGGCCATCATGTTCGTATCCAAGTTTTTCAAAATACTGCTTAGCTCCAATACCTGCAATTACAACAATTTTACCCTTATGATTGTTTTTTACTATTTCTTCTGCTTTTTGCATTAGTTTTTTTCCTATTCCTCTATGTTGGAAACTATCTGCTGATTTTTTACCAATTTGAACTGCTAGAGAGTATATATGGATTTCTCTTATTAATGCTGAATCTTTTGTTATTTCTTTTCTTAAGAATTGTGAGGGGAATCTTAATCTGCAATAACCAACTAAAATATCATTTTTTCTATCTTCTGCTGCTATGAAAAACTCTTTTCCCTTTGACGCTTCATATCCTATTATTTTTATCTGGATCTTGTTGATATTTGTTGTTTTATTATTCATGATATTAATTCCTGCTTCCCTGCATCTTATGCATCTGCATTTGATATTTTTTTGTTTACATAATTTTTCAACATACTGCCTTAAG
>JASMFO010000076.1 GCA_030751755.1 Candidatus Woesearchaeota archaeon | reverse complement strand
TACAAGAAAAATTCTGTTAGGGTTAAAGGGATCCAACTTAAAAATATTTTTTCATCAAAAAAATCAAGGAAAAGGGACTGCAATAAGAACAGGGCTTAAGCATGTAACTGGAGATATAATATTGATTCAGGATGCTGATTTGGAATATAACCCCTCAGAATATGGAAAATTGTTGAGACCTATTATTGAAGATAATAAAAATGTTGTTTATGGGACAAGATTAGAGTATATAAAACACAATGTTAAAAATATGAATAGGTTGCATTTTATTGGAAATCTCTTTTTAACCTACATAACAAATCTTTTTTACAATACCAACATAACAGATATGGAAACTGGTTACAAGGTCTTTAGGAAAGAGGTAATAGACAAAATAAAGCTTAAAGCAAAAAGATTTGATTTCGAGCCAGAAATAACTGCTAAAATTCTAAAAAAGGGATATAAAATTTGTGAAGTTCCTATAACATTCAAGGCCAGAAAGTTTGATGAAGGCAAAAAAATAACCTGGAGAGATGGTATCAAAGCCTTGTTTTATCTCATAAAATATAGGTTTATTAACTAACTTTTTTGTTTAAATCCAGCTCATCATCTTGTACATATTGCAGATTGTATTTTAAGGCCAAATACGCTTTTTGAAGTTCCCTTCCAAGATAGGCTGCATGATCCTTTCTTATGGGTAACTTTTCTTTGTTTATTATTGTCTGGTATATATCAATCGGTTTTTTTCCAGTTACCTTTAAAACAATCTTGTTTTTTTCATTACAGAAAGCAACCACGATATTTTTATTTTCTCTGTCTATTTTTATAAGAAAATAGCCTTTAGCATCGATGACAAATTCTTTTGCATCATCATATTTAGAGGTAACTTCTTTAATCTTATCTTCTTTAACTTTCACATCCACAAGGTCTTCATTTTTTTCCATGTCGATAATTCTTATAGCATTTACAGGGCAGGAGTTGGCAGATTTTATCAAATTTTCTGCAGCATCTTCATCACAATTCAATTCAACAGTATAAGCATCTTTATCAACATTCTTTGAGTTTTTTAAAGTTGCTTTCTTTCCAGATAATTCAAAATAATCTGGAGCTATGGATGCGCAGCTTCCATTGCCAATGCATTTATTTTCATAATACTCTATTCCTAATTTTCTCATTATAAAAGTTAATGTTGGGGCATTTATAAATATTTTTGAATTTAAACAAAATTCCTATAGAAAAATTTTAAAAACAAGAGATTACCCTCCCTTTAACATGAAGATAATGCTTATTGCTCCTCCTTACTCCAAGGACCAGATATTCAGAAAATCCATGAAGAACTTAGGAGCTGTACTTCCTCCGCTTGGTCTTGCTTATATGGCTGCAATGCTTGAAAAGCACAGTCATGAAGTAAAGATAATTGACGGACCAGCAATGGCTGCTATTCTTAACTATAGTTTTGAAGAACTTAAAAAAGATATAATAGAGTTTAATCCTAATCTTGTTGGAATTTCAGCCTCTACTTCACAGATGGATCATGCTAAAAAAGCCTTACAAATAGTTAAGGAAAACAACTCTGGCTGTATTACCATTCTTGGTGGTGCCCTAATCAGTGCTGACCCAAATGCACTTTTGCAATTTAATGATGTTGATTATGGTGTATATGGGGAAGCAGATTTAACTTTTCCTGAGATTCTCAAAAAGATTGAAGCGAAAGAAAAAATTGAAGGTTCAGAAGGCATTATTTGGAGAGAAAATGGAAATGTTAAATTTTTAAAACCAAAAACAATTACAGATTTGGATGAAATTCCAATGCCTGCAAGGCATTTACTTAATATGAAAATTTACAGACCTTCTCCTGCTAATTATAGAAGGTTGCCAGCTACAACTATGATGACCAGCAGGGGCTGCCCTTATCAATGTATTTTTTGCTCAAAACCTACAGTAGGCACTGCTTTTAGAACCCATTCTGCCAAAAGGGTTGTTGACGAAATAGAGCACCTGATAAAAGACTATGGGATTAAGGACATCCAAATGTTTGATGACACCTTCACTTTATTACCTGAAAGAACAATAGACATATGCAAAGGTATTATTGAAAGAAAATTGGATATAGGATGGAACTGTATGACCCGAGTTGATAAAATAAATATTGACATAACAAAACTCATGAAAAAAGCAGGATGTTATGAGATAGGATTTGGAATTGAATCTGGTTCTGATAGGGTTCTTAAACTCATAAAGAAAGGCGTTACAAAAGATCAGATAAGGCAGGGTGTAAAGTTGGCAAAGGATATTGGTATAGATGTTAGAGGTTTTTTTATGATGGGTTTCCCTACCGAGACTAGAGAAGATGTACTAGAAACAATAGAATTTGCAAAAGAACTGGATGTAGATGTTGC
>JASMFO010000075.1 GCA_030751755.1 Candidatus Woesearchaeota archaeon | reverse complement strand
ATGTTTATCTTAATTCCAGCATAATAAAAGAAATTACAATGTTTGGCGGTAAAGTAAATGGTTTAGTACCGAAAATAGTTGAAGAAAAATTAAAGGCAAAATTCTCAAAAATTTAAGAAATTTTTGAAACCCGAAAATGTTCCATGTTCTAAGGCTTCAGTAGAACTTAGAAAGGTCTTCTTTGTTTATACTTCTTTTTTCTTTGTCTTCTTTAGATTGTTTAACTAATCTTGCAGCATAACCTGCAATAACATTTCTTATCTTTGGTGATTTTATATTAACATATTTTTTAAGAACTTCCTTGTTTTTATTGTAATCTTCGCTAAGTTCTTCAGAATGTTCTTTTACTAATTGTTTTGTAACACGTTTAACTAGAATTGTCTTTATTCTGCCCAAAATAATCACTTCTCTGTTTCTTTTTGAGGTTCCTGCTTCTTTACTGTTATTGGAATAAGGTCTTGCTCAAACTCCATTTTTGCTATCTCCACAGGATTATAACCTATCTTTTCCAGATCTTTTTCAGAAAGTTTTATCATGAATGGGGCTCCTTGAGATATCTGCAAGGCTCTTGAACCTATTATCCTTGCTTGTTCATATTTTGTGTATTCCATTTTAGAGAAGTACTCTTTGAAATTTACACTAGCTTTTAAATGTTTCTGTTATAGTAGTGGTAACTGGACTAAATAAAAAATAGTTTAAAATTAAACTAAAATATTATAAATAAGGAGAGGGTTATTAATCAAAAATGTTCGTCCACAACATTGATCCGGTTTTATTAAACATAGGACCATTTCAGATTAGATACTATAGCTTATTCTTTGTTATAGGCTTTGTTGTAGCTTATTTTTTATTAGTTCATTTGGCAAAGAAAAAAGAAATAAACCTCAATAAAGATGACATTGCGGATTTGCTTCTTTATACTATCTTAGGTACGATTTTAGGCGCTAGAATTTTTTATGTTTTGGTTTATAATTTGCCTTACTACCTGAGCAATCCTTTTGAAATAATAGCAGTATGGCATGGTGGCCTAGCTTTCCATGGAGGCTTAATAGGCGCTGCAATAGCAATATTTTACTACACCAAGAAAAAAAAGGTTGATTTTTATGAAATTGTAGATATTAGTGTAATACCCTTAGCATTAGGTTTGGCTTTAGGAAGGCTTGGAAATTTTATTAATGGGGAACTTTATGGAAGAATTACAGATGTACCCTGGGCTGTTAAGTTTCCTGACGCAGAAGGCTTCAGGCACCCAAGCCAGATATATGAATCATTCAAAAATCTGTTAATATTTTTTACATTATGGATAATTAAGGACAAAAAGCTTCCAAAAGGATTTATGTTCTGGCTCTTTGTCGTTATGTACTCGGCTTTAAGGCTCGTAATGGAGTTTTTCAGACAGCCTGACGAACAGCTTGGATTCATCATTGGTTTTTTGACAATGGGGCAGGTTTTGAGCATCATTATGTTTGCTGTAGGATTATTTTTTATTTATAGAGTATATAAGAAAAATAAATAAAAATTTTAGTTTGCCTTTGTAGCACATCATTTCTATTCATACAACAATTTTTTCTTCTGATATTATTTTTGCTGAATAAGGATCGTGAATGGTAGCAATGATAACGTCTTTACTTGTGATATCAGAATCATATGTTGCTGAAATAATGCTCCCTGACTGCTCAACCCATAATACTCCTAAAATGCTTTCAATATCATATGATATTGCCGGCCCACAAGACCCACAATAAATTCCTTCTATTTCTAAAACAAGTAGCTTTTCACCTTCCATTTCCGGAACTATCTCAACATCTGCCATCTTTGGCATGCTCATTTCTTCTGCCATCTCTTTAATATTTCCCAATGGCTTTTTTTCTACTTCTAGATTTCCATATACCATTCCAGCCACAGGAGCTACAATTAAGTAATTTATAAAAGCCCAGCTTAAAACCAAAAATATTATTGCAAGCGGGAAAACTTTCCAATTCTGACTCATTGTTTTAATATTACAAACTCCAGATTTTCTTTTAACAATAATAAGGCTAACTAATAGCACCAGTATAACACCTGATACAATGCTAATAATGTGGAATTGGTGCATTATCATCATGCTAAATGCAGTTCCAAATCCAAGCAGAACTAAAACAACTGGCGCAATGCAACAAGTTGTTGCAGTAAATGCTCCTGCAAGACCAGCCCATACATAATTTTTTTTATCCTTTGTTTTTTTAGTTTTTTTCATTCTAATCAAAAATTTTCCAACCAGCAAATGCCAATGCAAATCCAATTACAGCTGCTAACATCCCTATTGTAACATATTTTCCATGATCATGATGAGCCATCTCTCCTTTTTGCATAGAATTGTCCATTCCTTCATCCACATCCATACTTTTCATGTCCATATCTCCTCCAAGAACAGCCATATGAACATCAGCTGGCAATAAGGCAAATATTGTTCCACCTATTCCTAATATAAGTCCAATAATAACTAAATATTTTTTCATGTTTTTTCACCCCCTTATCTTTTCTTTTTTAAAAATCTCCACAGCAAAAACATAAATATCAATAAAACTGCAGCTCCAATAATATTTATAAATTTTAATGATACTAATTCCTCTTGCAATGAATAAATATTGTAAGTCAAACTACCTAAACCAAGATTATTGACAATAAAGGTTCCTCCATAAATTATAAACACCAGTCCAACTATTATCAACAGAATTGCAGAAATCAGGTTTGTTGAATGAATTCTTATTTTCTTATTAAATACCTTAAATTTAAATTCCTTTCCTTTGATAAATCTGTTTTTTGACAGGTCGTACTTGTCAAACAAGAATGAAATTAAGAATATAGGCACAAATAAGCCAAAAGAATAGAAAAACATGAGTAATGCTGAGTAAAGGTAGTTGTTAAGCACAGATGCTATCAGCAATATACCGACTATTATTGGTCCTGCGCATGCTGTCCAGCCTATTCCAAAAAAGGTTCCGTACAAAAATATGCCTAAAGCATCCCTTTTAATTTTACTCTTAATTTTTATGAATGTAAACCCTTTCCCAAACAGCGTCATCAATCCAAACGCTGTAATAAATGCTCCTGCAACGGCGATAAGTAACCTGCTATTCTCCTGCAGCATGGAAATGCTTGTTCCAAGAAAAGTCGCAATTAAGCCAAGGGCAATAAAAACCGGCATAAATCCAAGGAAAAAAGCCAAAGTCATCTTTGTAATCTCTTTTTTTTCCTTAAATGTGTAAGCAAAAAAAACAGGCATGATTGCTAAACTGCATGGCAATAATATACTTAATATTCCTGCCAGGAATGCAACAACAAAAGAAAGGTTCTTAAGGTAAAAATTAGCCCGGTCTTTGTTGTAATCAAGAATCTTATGAATTCCTTCTGGCAAATTATCTTCTTCTTCATATGAAAAAGCATTAAAACTAAGCAAGATTATGGCTAATAATAACAATAAGAAAAATTTTTTCATTTTTAAGATAATTATTCTGTGGGGGTTGCAGAAGTTGTCCCTTTAATCTCACCAGTGTCAACATCCCTATACACAATACTCTGCCCCATCGCAGTTATTTCCCTAAACACATATGCCCCGTCATCCTCTACTGTACCGACTTGCGGCCATACATTGTCGAGGTTTTCATAAACCTCTAAATCGCCTGTTAAAATTATGGTTGGAACACTTTCAAGATTATACTGAGAAATTAACTGCTTTCCTTGTTCTGAGCTTGTATCAATTGTTTCTTCTTCACCAATCGCCAGACCTAGCCTTGCTAATATAGATTTATGAATTTCAACATCATAACACTCTGAACAAGATGAATCATCAAGCAGGATTAAGTCAACTGTACCCCGTATTTTTCCGCTCTCTGCTTCGACGTAAGGAGCCTGGCTTTCAATAATATAATAATCCTGTTTTTTAAGCCCTGCCTGATCCATGCTCTGGGCAATGTCGGGATATGCTTCAATGTCGTCTGATAAAAGAAGCGCTGGTAATTTTTCAATATCCAAGTTACCAATTAATGCTTTTGCTTTTGCTCCTGAAAAATCAAATTCCTCTTCCTTGTCTACAAAAACTCCGCTTTGCTTAAGGTTTTGCAATACCAAACCAAGATCTGTGCATACAGCACAATTATTGTCGCTAATGATAATACTTGAGACTTTTCCCATGACTTTTTTGGTTGCAGCATCCTCATAAGGAGGAGTAATACCATTAAACACCAATACATCATCAACCTGCTTAAAATTTTGAATAGATGCTTTTTCTATTTCCCCTGTCAACACAATAACCGGCAATTTTTCAATGCCATACTGGTTAATTATTTTTATTGCGTTCTTAGAATTTCCAGGAAGTAATTTTTCTTTAATAATCTTTATATCAGACGACTCCTTTAAGGTATTGGTTATGCTGTCTATATCGAAACAATCAGAACAAGAAGATTCAATTTGAATGAGTCCTAATTCTGCAGGTCTTGCCAGTTCTTTTGCTTCATCTATTTTTACATTTAAGCTTCTTCCAACACTAAACACAAAAAAAGAATTGAAAAGCAAAATACCTAGCAGTACAAATATTCCAATAGTTAAAAATGCATGTAAGTTATCTTTTTTTTTCATTGTTTAACAACCACCGACCATTGAAGGCAGATTTTCCAGGTTTTTGCTCAAACTCTCGCCGCCTGTTGAAACTGTGCTTTTGCTGGTTGAAGCCAGTGTTGTAATCTCATTATCCAGCCTATTCTTTAAGCTAACTAGCCCTACTGCTTGTACAGCAGAAATTACTATAAGCAATCCCAAAGCTACTGCCATAATCCACAATTTCGTGTTTGAACTGCGGCTTTTTTCATGGTGCTTATGTGCTTCATGATGTTTGTGTTCGTGCTTTTCCATTTTAACAACCTCCTACCATTCCAGGTAATTCTTTTAATTGACTCGGGTCAGTACCTGCTACTTCCATAGCCAATCCAACCATATTTCTTGGAAACCACATTGTTTTCCATTTCATTGCTTCTCTTAAAATTTCAGCATCACTATAATCTGTTTCTTTCATTAATCCCATTGTTAAAGCTAAAATTGCTGGATTGTGCTTACATCCACATTTGGATTTTCCATCTGCAGTAATCCCTGCTGGTCCAACACCGCAACAAAATTCGCATGAAATACCGCGAGGAGCAGCTGCCAAACCTAAATAACGCTGCCATATTTCAGGATCATTTTGCTTAACTTCAGAATTTATTGTATCATACCATTTAGCTAAATATTCCATTGAAGTTACAGGATCATCAAATGTAATTCCGCCTAATGCTTCGCTATACTCAGGTGTTCCAGTAGGTACCATGATGCTTATTGCATCCTCATCATTTTGTATAGTGTCTAATTCAGGAAACAATGAAGCAAGAGCCATTGCTGTTGAAGTTATCTCAGTAACATCAACTTTAGATAAATCAGTGCTTTTTTTGCTGCCTAATCCAAAAAATATAGTGCTTTTTGATGCTGACCCTGTTAATGAATCAAATGAAGAAGAAATTGCTGATAATTGTATTTGGTTAAATGTGACTAATATGCCTGTTAGAACAAGGGCTATAACCATGAAGTTTTCAAGTTTTTTTGCTGAAAGTCCAGTCATCTTAGTTATACCCACACCATATAGTGTTATTTAATATAGCCGCAAAGGGACGTATTTAATAAGTTTTTGCCTCTTTTTATGCTTATTATCAGTTGTTTTATATATATCTTTTTATCATAACGATAAATATAAAATCTCTTTTTCACCTAAAATAAGGTTACTATGCCTTATTACCGTTCATAAAGGTTTTTTAATCATCTTTTGAATAAATAAAGCAAAATTACCGATTTAAACATTTTTTTATTTTATTTTTTGATACGGGGAAAGAATTAAATAGTTTTGAGATAATTATTAGGAATACTATATTTTTAAGAATGGTAAAAAACTAATTAAGGATGAAAAAGGGTGCTGTGGGAATTTTTGCATGCAGATGCCTTGCAAGACCAAATCCGATTGGTAAGTTGAAGATGTTAAAACTCCTGAATGGGTTAATAAATTAAAAAACTAAAAATGCCAAGAGACCCTATATGCGGAATGGAAGGCCATATTAAAGCACATGGCCATCATTTCTGCAGCCAAAGGTGCATAGAAAA
>JASMFO010000074.1 GCA_030751755.1 Candidatus Woesearchaeota archaeon | reverse complement strand
AGATAACTGCAATACATTGTTGAAAAAGTATGTTTGTGTATCACCAGACCACTGGGCACCATATGAAGTAAATAAGTAAATCAATGACCATGCCATTACAACAACATAGTAGCTGATTATAATAAATGAAGTAAATAATATCCACCACCCTACACCAGAAAATTTCTTTTTTATTGTCGCTAAGCTGTCAACTGTTCCTTGCTGTATTTTTTGTCCTAAACCCAGTTCCAGAATGAGTAATGGTATTCCGGCAATAAACAACGCTATTAAATACGGTATAAGAAAAGCCCCGCCGCCAAACTTCTCTGCTAAATAAGGATATCTCCATACGTTACCCAGACCCACAGCAGAACCAATAGCAGCATAAATAAAAGCAGTCCTTGAAGGCCACCTATCCCTTAAACTCATTGAAACACCTTTAAATTTCTTTTCTGTAGTGTATATTTAAATTTTTTGAATAAAAGTTGAAGAAATAATTATCGGGTTGTGGTGAATTTTCATTATTTCAGATTATCATATCTAAAACATTTAACAGGGTGGTCATTAACCATCCCTACAGCCTGCATGAAAGCATAGCAAATAGTTGCTCCAACAAACTTAAAGCCTCTTTCTTTCAAATCTTTGCTCATTGCATCTGATTCTTTAGTACTAGCAGGAATATCCTTTACTTCTTTCCATTTATTAATAATAGTCTTATGATTGACAAATTGCCAGATATATCTGTCAAAACTTCCAAATTCTTTTTTCACTTCTAAAAATTTTTGAGCATTGATTACAGTAGCTTCTATTTTTAACCTATTTCTAATTATTCCAGCATCATTCATTAATTCATTTTTCTTTTTCAAATCATAATTGGATATTTTATTAACATTAAAATTATCAAATGCTTTTTTAAAATTTTTTCTCTTTTTTAGTATTGTACTCCAACTAAGCCCTGCCTGAAAGCTATCCAAAATTAATTTTTCAAACAGCTGTCTGTCATCATGCACAGGAACTCCCCATTCTTCGTCATGGTACGCAACCATCAAAGAGTCATTTCCAGGCCAGCCACACCTTATTTTTTCAGCCATTCAACCTCTTCTTTGCTCAAATCTAATTCATTTATTAATTCATTTCTAAAATCCTTATTTTTCTTAAAAGAAACCTGCAAATAAGGCAATGTAGCCTTTAAAGCTTCTTTAGTAGAAGTATGCGTTTTTTCTGCAATTTTTTCTGCAATTGCTTTTTTTTTCATTGATTTCTGCTTTGCCCACCATAATTTAAGCAATTTTCCTGTAGGCTTGTATTGGATATGGTGATTGTATTTTTCTTTTTTAGAAACTGCAATTCCTGCTGTTATTAAAGCGTTAATGTAAACTAAAAACCTATAATGCTGCCATCTCCTAATGCGTCTGTTAAACACATCTGCCTTGCTTAATTTATCATAAGCCTTTGCTAAATCTTCTGGATTAGTATATTCTTTAGGCAAATTTTCATCCAACCACAATAATTGTTCATCTAAATTCTCTTTTACATTGTCAAATGCTCCTATAGCAACATTAGGATCTGTAGTCTTAAAAATCTTGAATAATGCATTGAGGATAGTATCCTGCTGGTTTCTTTCTCCAAGTTCTTCCAGACTTTTCTTTGTAAGCTCTTTTGCTTCTATTGTTAATATTTCTAAATCATTTATTGCTGCCCTCGCATCATTACCTGCTCTTCTGGCTAAACCTTTCAATATTATTTCTTCAAATTTTATTTTTTCATTATTGCAGATATTTTTCAAAATTTCAAATATTGGCAAATAGTCTAATGGTGCAAATTCTATCATTTCTGTTTTTCTCCTTAACTTATTGAATTTGTAGTCCCATGGATTTGTTATTGTAAGAATTAATGGGAAAGAACTTTTTTCAATTAACTTTGTTATTGCTAGTAAGCCACCTCTGTCTTTTGTTCCTGACAAGCCATCAATTTCGTCAACTAAGATTATTTTTCCCTTGGAAAACAAGCTCATCTGCCAAACAGCACTGCCAATCATAGAGTTTATTTGTTCTGAATTTCTTACATCTGATGCGTTTACTTCAAGAATTTCTAGATCAAGTTCATTTGCCAATGTATGTACGCTTATTGTCTTGCCAACACCAGAAGGACCATAAAGCAAAGCTGCATTCTTTCTCTGTTTTTTAAAATCAACAACAAAATTCTTTAATTTTTTTATAGCAGTATCTTGCCCCATTATTTCGTTTGTTTTTTTAGGTTGATAT
>JASMFO010000073.1 GCA_030751755.1 Candidatus Woesearchaeota archaeon | reverse complement strand
CTCTTTATGCAGCCTAAAGCCGAGGTGTCTGAACCTGCACCAAAAATAAAACCTTATGAAAGATTTGAAAGGGCAGCCGTCAGGGAAGAAAAAGGTGTATTAAGACATAAGGGAGTACAAGAGCCAATTTATATAAGGGTTGACAGGTTTAAGGGTATCCTAACTGGGGCAAATATGATAAAAAGTAATTTAAAAATTATCAACCAGTCTATTGCGAGTTTGAATGAGATTGATGCGAACAAGGATGCAGTACTTGAAAAGTGGCATAATGTTATGGTTGACCTGCAAAAAAAACTTATTTTTATTGATAAAACATTGTTTAGAAGGTGATAGAAATGATAAGTTACAAAACAGGAGAAGCTCCGGTTTTTGTTAAAATAGAAGACTATAAGGACATACTTGATGTATTAGAACTTATAAAAGATAGGTTGGCAGAAGCAAAAAGGACTTTGGGAGATATAAACGAATTAAAAAATGATGAAGATGCTGAGCTTGAGTTGTGGAGTTCAACATTAGCGGAAATAGAAAAAAAGCTGGAAAGTATTGACAGGACTTTATTTGAACCTGAAAGTGCTTATTAAGAATGAAGAAGGAAAGCGAGAATATTTTTTTTGTTGGAATCAAGGAACCGGAAGAGGCCAGAAGGGATATTTTGGAGTCTCTTAAGGATATAGTTGAAAATCTGCAGAGATTTGAGAAATTTAAGGAAACGAGAAAGGATAAGATTGAGCATATAAACAAACTGGGAAAGATCATAAAAGATATCAATAAACACTTTTCAAGTTTAAAGAGTTCTTTCCCTGAGGCAAAGCTTAGGGTTATAAAAGCAACAAGGAAAGCTGAAAAGAAAAAGCTTGGTGCAGAAAAGAAGAGAAAACCTGCAGAAGAAAAGAAAAAGCCAACTTCTGAGCTTGAGAAACTTGAGTCCGAGTTGAGTGAAATAGAGAGTAAATTAGGCAGTTTAAGATAAAGATGCTATTCTTAGTAATGTTTTTAAATTACATATTTATTCTTTATCCTCTATGCGGGGATGCCGGAGTGGCCAAACGGGATAGACTCAAGGCATTTGAGTGTTGAGTGCTCATAATGAGTGCGATGAAAGTATCATTCGTAAGTCATCTATTGGCTTAGTGCCTACGCAGGTAATTGTTAAGCAATGCTTGATAATCTGCATTCGAAACCTGCTCCCCGCATTCTTTATTAACAAAATTTTTAAACATACTCGGTTCTTATGAGATAATGATTGAGATTTATGCAGTTGGCGGCTATAATGAGGTAGGTAAAAACTGCACTGCTATTAATGTTGATGGAGAAGTTCTGATTATAGATTTAGGAATTCATCTTGAAAATTATATTAGGCTGACAGAAGACGAAGATTTGGTAAAAATAAATGCAGACAAACTAATGGATGTTGGGGCTGTTCCTAATATTTCTGTTTTGGATAATGTTAAGAGAAACGTTAAAGCAATTGTTATTGGTCACGCACACCTGGATCATGTAGGAGCAGTTCCTTATGTTGCAAATAAGTTTAATGCTCCGGTTATATGCTCCCCTTATACTGCTGAAGTTTTAAAAAATATTTTGAAAGATGACAAAATTAGAATTAACAATGATATAAAGACATTAAACTTAAATTCCTTCTACAAGATTTCTGAGAATATAAAAATTGAATTCATACATATAACACATTCTGTACCACAGGCTGCTTTAATTGCTATTCATACAGACTATGGCATAATTCTTTATGCGAATGATTTCAAGTTTGATTTGTATCCTGTCTTAGGTAAGAAGCCTAATTTTAAGAGGTTAGAGGAGCTCGGAAAAGAAGGTATTATTGCTTCAGTAGTTGAATCGACGTATGCGAGTGATGCCAGAAAAATGCCTTCTGAAAGTGTTGCAAGAGAGATGCTCAAGGATGTTTTATTAGGTACTGACAACAAAGACAACCTGATTATTGTTACAACATTTTCTTCTCATATTGCAAGGCTGAAATCCATTATAGAATTTGGTCAAAAGCTCAACAGGAAAATTATTTTTTTGGGAAGGTCTTTAGCAAAGTACGTAAAGGCTGCTGAGAACATAGGAATAGTAGATTTCTCTAAGGATGTTGAAATTGTAAAATACGGCAGGCAAATAGAAAGAATGCTCAAGAAAGTTGACAAGGATAGGGAGAAATATTTATTGATTGTTACTGGCCATCAGGGGGAGCCAAAATCTGTTTTGTACAAGATTGCAAAAGGCGAATTCGAATTTGATTTGTATCCGGAAGATAGTGTTGTGTTTTCATGCAGAACTATACCAACACCTACAAACATAGAAAATAGGGATGCGCTAGAAAATGAATTAAAACAAACAGGAGTGAGAATTTTTAAAGATATACATCAGTCTGGGCATGCTGCTCGTGAAGATTTAAGGGATTTCATAAATTTAGTAAAGCCAAAAAATATCATCCCTGCTCATGGAACTAAAGAGATGAGAGATGCTTTAGCTGAACTATGCACCGAGATGGGATACAAGACTGGTAAGAATATATTTTTGATAAAGGACGGACAGAAAATAGAGTTATAAAACACAAAAATATATAAATTAAAGGGCATTTTCTATTCTTTATTGGGGGTTGAATATTATGAGACTTACTCTTGCAGAACCTAGATATCTAAAGGAAAGTGTAACGATAATTTCTGATTTGGTTAATGAGGCTAGGTTTAAAGTCAGCAAAGATGCTATTGAACTAGTTGCGATGGACCCTGCAAATGTTGCCATGGTTATCTTCAAGCTTTTGAGCAGCTCTTTTACAGAATATGATGTGAAGAAGGATGTGGAAATAGCTATCAATCTGAGCAACCTGAAGCAGATAATGCGTCGCGCGAAACCTGATGACATGCTTACCATGGAGCTTGACCCTGAAAATAAATTAAGGATACAACTAAAAGGAGATAATTTGAGAACATTCAACTTGCCAATAATAGAGCTTGATGAGAAAGAACAAAAAGTGCCTGATTTAAAATTTCCAGTTGCAATAAAACTTCCCTCTGTAATTCTAAATGAGGCTGTTGAAGATGTCGATGTGGTAGCAGAATCTGTAACTTTTATTGCTGAGCCAAAAAAATTCACTATAAACGCAGAAGGGGACTTAAGCCAGGCAAATATTGAAATGAAAGAAAGCGAAAACACAAAAATAAAGGTTGATGGAGATGAAAAAGTAAAGGCAAAATACAGCATTGAATATCTTAAAAAGATGATAGCTGGAAGCAAAATTGCTGATGAGGTCTCTATTTATTTTAACAAAGATTATCCATTAAAGCTTGAATATAAAACTGTAGATAAGATAATGCTAAGCTTTATTCTTGCTCCCAGGGTTGAGAACGAATAAGCATAAGTTTTTTAAATAATTATTTCTAAATTTGTTTGTATGGTTAATGTCAGCTCTTTCTTGGTTGATTGGACTATAAGGTTTCTGGAAAACAAGGATGTTATAAGAAAGGAGATTGTCAACATAGAAAAAAATGTTTCTGGATTTGATTTTACAGTTCATTATAGGGGTAAGGTAAAATATTTTATTATTGTTTCAATTCTTGTTGATAGACTCTTTAATGAAATAAAAAATGAAGATTATATTGGCTTTATCACTTTAAATAACCTATCAAATATTGGGTTTACGGTAAGCAATTGGAAAAGATTGATTGGGTTTAAATCTTTGAATATTTTTTTCGTAAATCCTTTTTCCAGTTTGAATAAAGTATGGACAATAAACCCATACACGCATGATAAGATATGTGATAAAACATCATTGGAACTAGGCCTTAAATCAATTGCCCAGGAGGTAGAATCTATAGGTATGGAAGAGCTAAATAATAAAATTAAATTGCTAAAAGAAGGATCTGTCCTATAAATCCGCTTACTATCGGAACCATCAAATTGTCATCCATCTCGTCAACAAGAGATTCTGTAATTGTTGCTGCAAAAGCCATGATTATTGTAATGTAAATATTAATTGAAAAGAGCAAGCTTATTGTTAATGCTACAATCAGATTGGTTGTTAACTCTGTCACAAATCCTACAACAGTCTTATTTCTGAAAAGCATTGTTGTACCATACTTCTTTCCCACAATGGCAGCCGACATATCCCCAAAAGTTGTCATTAATAGTGCTGCAAGCGCAATTGCGGTATCAAAGACCGCAAGGGTAATAATTACAGATGAAAGAAAAAATATGGCACCATAAACCATATGTTCTTCTTTAGACCTTATAAACTTATGAAAAAAGGGAATTTTGAGATTAAGATCCAATCTGAAGTACTCCAAAATTAAGAATATTAGTAATAACACCACTAGAAAAAGAAGTGCTGCCTGTTGTCCTGCTTGGCTTTTTATTGCAAAGTAGACTATAAGAGCTACTAAAATTATTAGGTGTAGTATTTTTCTTCCTATTTCATGAAAAATTTCCCAGCCCATACACATATTATGGATAGAGTATAGTTTATATAATTTTCTTAAGTATGCTCTTAAAAACAAAATATATTTAAACCCCAATAAAAATGGAATGTTATGCATAAAGAAGGGCTTTTTGAAAATTTAATTGTGACTATAATAGCCTCATTAATTCTGGTTGTAATGGGCGTAATCTATTTTATAGCTACATTGCTGATTGTAAGGTTTAGTTCTGGATTGATGGGTTACTCGCCTGACGCTAACTGGGTTGTTTTGTCTTCTGCTATAATTGTAGTAGGCATAATGATTGGTTCTGCAATAAAGAATGCCTAAATACGGCAGATTTGAACCTGAGTTTCGGCTTTGTTTTGTTCAAAAGGAAATAGTTATATATAAAAATTATCTGGGGTAATACTATGGGTATCTTTCATAAAGGTCCGGTACGGCGTTTACGGAACTTACGGGTGCGTACTATAGTCTTGGTTAGTATAGCTGGTGCGTTGGGAGCTGCGCTAATAGGTTGTGCAGAGCAAAAGCCACATCCAACATCTCATCTTCCTTCACCGGAAGCTAGTGTGGTCCGTCAAGCAGAAAAGCAAGTGCAAGCAGGGAAGAAAAAGGATGTCTTCGCTGCTGCGGAAGAAATCGTAAAGGGGAAAAGGTCTTTGCAATGGGCTCAACAGGATTTACAGAATAATAGGCGATCGCATGCCAAGGAGATGTTATTGGAGGCGAAGCAACATTTTCTCAACGCAGAAAAACATGGTGAGGATATATCCCATTTAATCTCACAAGTGGAAGATCTCTACAAAGAACTTGTGCAAGCAGATTTTGACTTCCTGAAATTAAAATTGGATCATGATATTAACAACCCTAGCTTGTATGAAAGCCTCCTTCGAGATATCGCAGCATTCGAAAATCGTCTCCAGAAAGAGCCAGACTATATCAATAAGGGAAACTTCATAGAAGAGTTGTATGAAATGAGGGGTCATGTGCATACGGCCTTCGTTGAGTATCGATTTGACTTCGCACGACATATACTAGAACAGGGCAGCATAACTGATAACTCGATGAAAACGATTATCAATGATGTGAACCGAGCAATTAATTTTATGGAAGCGAACAAATCTCATGATCTTGGATTGGATGTACATAAGCTACGTGAAGAGGGAAACCATATCATTGGCCAAGGATTTTTAAAGGCTGCGCAGTTGAAAATTAGATGGTTTAAACAGATACAAAAGGTTTCTGATTTGCAAGCTGCCCAAAATCGTGCCAAAAAGGCTCAGGAACATGGCGTTGATGCGTCTGCAATTAATGCTGAGATTACGGGGTTGCTTAACCAAATAAGGCAATAAGTTTATGACTCATTTTGACCTTGTTCAATGAGTATAGATTATTCTTTTGTCTAAGAGGAAGGGTTATACGGCAGCCGGGACTTTCAAGCCATAAATTTCTTTGAAATTTAACGGTGTTTGAACCCGGGTTAGAGGCTTGGGAAGCCCCAGTCTTTTAGCGCTTTGTACCGCTGGACCACTGCCGTGCATTCTAAAACAAAATACAGCGGAAAACAAAGTTTTCTGGGTTTGCTAAACGCAAACTATTAATAATATAAATAAAAATATAAATCTATGGTTGTCATAAGCCAGAATCCTGTTGACAATGTAATAATTGGGATAGTGGCTATTGCCTTTCTTGTTTTTGTGGCTGACAAAGTAATTGCAAAGTCCATAAAGCTAAGCAAGAAGTTTGGTATTTCCCAAATTTTTATTGGCTTAACAGTAATTTCCATAGGTACTAGCCTGCCAGAAATAACAACCAGTGTTGTTGCCAGCCTAGATATAGTAAGAGGAAATATAAATCCATTTATAGCGTCCAGTACAGTCCTTGGAACAGCTATAGGCTCGGATATTGTGCAACAAAGCCTGATTATGGGCATCGTAGGTCTTTTAGCAATTATACGCTTAAAAGTCGTACATGTAAAAAGGAATTTCCTAAAAACAGATGGTCTTGTGATGGTTCTAGCAGCGATTTTGCTTTGGTTATTTTCATTAGGAGGCAGCATAAGCAAGGGGGAAGGGGCAGTTTTATTTTTTGGATACATCCTTTTCCTCTGGTTTTTGTGGATGAAAGAAGATGAGAGGATTCACGACCATAAGCAGATAAGGTTGGATGGAAAGGATAAAAAGGGCATATTTATTGACCTTTTCCATATTATTATTGGCCTTGCTGTTATAATTTTTAGTGCAGAGTATATTTTAAGGGTTGCAGAATTTTTTGTGGTAATGTATGGAATAGGTGGTTCTTTAATAGGAATCACAACTATAGGCATTGCAACAGCACTGCCTGAGCTAACAACAGCTATTACCGCTTTATTTAGGGGCGCTTCCTCTATTTCAATTGGGACTTTGATAGGAAGCAACATAACCAATCCAATGCTTGCTTTGGGTTTGGGAGCAATGATTTCCTCTTACCATGTTCCAAGGCCTGTGATAGTATTTGATATTCCAGTTAAGATAGCAAGCGGAATTATTTTAATCTGGTTTTTATGGAAAAACAGGATGTTTACAAGAAAAGAAGCAATGACTATGATAACAATCTATTTTGTTTACATATTGGTAAGGCTAAGGTATTTTCCTGTAGATACATAAAGAATAATGAAAACTAGAATGAATTATTCTTTCTGCTCTTCTTCCTCAGAATAAGAAGGAATAGCAGCTTTGCTTATTATCATTATGTCTCCAATAGACTTTACAAGCTGGTGCGGCACTATTACCCCTTTTGCAGAGCCAAGAACCTTGCTGAGAAAAGAATTTTTTGTTGCCCTTACACGCCATCCAAATACCTTGTTTTGTGTTATAATTGATTCCTCAATATCGCCAAAATATTCTCCAGTATCGGTAAATACCCTCATATCAAAAGTTTCAGTTATATTTTTCATCTTAAGCATTAAGCACCACCTTTATTGTTACTGATTCAAGAGTAGCAAGTATTTAAAATCTTCGATTTTTTTGGAGGTTGGTGAGAAAGTCGGTGCTTGTGCCTAATTTGCCAATTCCTATAGCTCCGCAGGATTGTGTTGTTCGACCTGAGCGAAGCGAAGCTGAGAGGCATGCTAAGGCCTCGCACAAGCACGAATTAGAATTTCTCACCAACCTCGATTTTTTGGGAAGCTTTTTAAAAATGCAGATTATCTTAAAGAATATGAAGTACAAGAATCTCACAATAATAGGGACTTCACATATAGCAAAACAAAGTCTGGATGATGTAGAGAATGCTGTAGAAGATGGAAAGCCAAATATAATTGCCTTGGAGCTGGACAGGAGAAGATTATATAGTCTATTCAAGAAACCCAGCAAGATGAGCATTTATGATATAAAAAGAGTAGGTATTAAAGGTTTTATTTTTGCTTTGATAGGTGCATGGGCTGAAAAAAAGCTTGGAAAGATAGTGGGGGTTGCTCCTGGCTCTGAGATGAAAAAAGCAGTCAGGTTGGCAAGAAAACATGATATAAAGTTAGCATTAATTGATCAGGATATAGAGATTACATTAAAAAGATTCTCCAAGAGCTTAACATGGAAAGAAAAATGGAATTTTATTATCGATATAGTGAAAGCAATTTTTGTCAGGAAAAATGTTATAGAATTTGACCTGACAAAGGTTCCAAGCAAAAAGGTTATTAAAAAGCTTGTTGGGCAGGTTAAGAAAAGGTATCCAAATATTTACAGGGTTCTTATTGAAGAAAGGAATCAGGTTATGGCTGAGAATCTGAGAAAGATTATGGAAAATTACCAAGACAAAAAAATACTGGCTATTATTGGAGCAGGGCATGAAGATGATATTTTAGAGCTGATAAAAAAGCCGAGTATTAGTTATTCTTTTAGAATAGGGTAGGTTATTGTTTTAAACCAACATGTCAAAAACCAACAGACAATTTGACTCAGTTTTTGAGCATGCTCGGAAATCAAAGATTTCCGACACATTTAAATATAATATTTATCAAAGTAAAGTTTATGGGAGAAATAG
>JASMFO010000072.1 GCA_030751755.1 Candidatus Woesearchaeota archaeon | reverse complement strand
TTGTCTGTTCTTCCCTAATTGCTTTGTTATCCAATTTGCCCAAAATCCATGGGCTTTTAACTCCGGTTATTATTGTCATTACTGTAAGCTTTCCTCTCATCTCTTCTGAAACACGGGCTCCCCAGATAACATTTGCATCTTGGTCAAGAGTTTGTGTAACCAAATCTCCTACTTTACTTACCTCATCAAGAGTCATATCAGGACCACCTTCAATATGTATCAAAGCTCCTGTCGCGCCTTTATAGTCTATATCCAACAATGGATTGCTTAAAGCGCCTTTAACAGCTTCTTCTACTTTGCTTGTTGTATCTGAAGCTCCAACACCAATAGCAGCTACTCCTCCATTTGTCATTATAGCCTTGACATCTGCATAATCTAAATTAACTAAGCTTGGGACAGCAATCGTTTCTACAATGCCTCTGATCATAGTTGCTATTAGTTCATTTGCGACTGCAAATGCCTGCTGTACTGGCAAGTTGCCAGCAATATTAACTAGCCTATTATTATCAATTACAATGACTGTATCAGAAACTTGGCGTAATTGCTGCAAGCCAAATTCTGCTTTATCTATCCTTGCTCTTTCAATGCTAAAGGGCATAGTTACAGTTCCAATAACTATAGCACCAGAATCTTTTACAACCTGAGCAATTACAGGAGCAGCTCCAGTTCCTGTACCGCCACCCATTCCTGCGCATATAAAAGCCATATCAGTGTTTTTTACAGTATCTTTAATCTCTTGTATAGATTCCTGAGCAGCTTCTGCACCTTTATCTGGAAATCCCCCGCAGCCTAAGCCTCGAGTTAAATCTTTTCCTATCAGAATCTTCCGGTCAGAACTTGTCAGATCTAAATGCTGCTTATCTGTGTTGCAGGCAGCTATTTCAGCTCCTTTAACGCCTTTTTTATAAAGCCAGGAAACCATATTGCTTCCACCGCCTCCTACACCAATAACCTTTATATTCGCCTGACCTACCATATTTTCATAATTAATGTTTTGCTGATTTTTTACTGCTTCTTGCACTATAAAGTCCATTTTTTACACCTCAAAATTTGTTTTAGTTTTGATATCAGGAAAACTTGTTTTCCGTTGTCTCGTTTATAAATATGTATTAAATATAAAGAAAACTGCCAGTATATAAATGTTATGTTTTTGTATACTAATATACTGTTGTAGTAAAATATATATATTGGGGTTTATAAAGCATTCTAAACAATTTTATACGTTTCAGCCTTCATAAAAACTTTTTCTGTCTTAATTGCCATGCCTTTTTTTTTCTTTAAGATATCATCAGAATTTAACGCAGCAGTTCCCAATGCAATTAACTCATTTTTCAATGTCATGATTGCAACTGCATCATTTTCAAAAATAGAATCACTTAATTTGCTTATTCCCGGAATGTTTAAATCTGCACCATGGCATAAAGTATCAACAGTAGTGTCAAAAACCCATATTTTGGGTAAATGTGCAATAGCATTTTCTATTGGCTGTATAATTTTTCTTAAAAACTTATCATTGCTCTCTTTTTTATAGAAATAATAAGCATCTGTCAAATCCTGCAAGGTAAATAATGTTTCTTCATTAAATGGTCCTGCTTTTGTTCTTCTAAGCTCGAGCATATGCGCTCCTATTTTTAATTTCTGGCCTAAATCATGGATTAATTTTCTAATGTATGTGCCAGCCTGGCATCCGACAATGAATAAAACATCCTGTCCTTGTTTTTCTAGGATATCAAAATAATAAATTTCCCTTTCTCTCTTCACCCTTTTTACAGAACTCTTTAATGGTGGAATCTGCTTTATTTTGCCGGTAAAATTTCTTTTTATCGCTTCCTTTAATTTTTCTTGACCAACGTCCTTATGTAAATGCATTATTCCCACATATTCTTTTCCAGAGGTCAACAACATCTGTACAATCCTTGTGGCTCTTCCTAAAGCTACTGGCAGCACACCATGCACATGAGGATCTAAGGTGCCACTATGGCCGCTTTTATTAATATGAAGAATCTTCTGTACATAATCACTCACCTGATGAGAAGTAGGACCCTGACACTTATTTATATTAACAACACCATAATTAATTATTTCTTTTGTTGCACGGTCTTCTGGCTTACAGCCTAGCTTAGCATCTGTTTTAGCTTCTTTTTTCATTAATATTTTTCTTTTTAACATTTCAAATGGCAATAAATGTTGAGTCATATTAAATTAAAGAAATAATATTGGTTTAATAAGGTTATTATTTATGGAACTGTCGCCTATAGAAAACGTTAAGCTGAATGGTTTTATCCCCATCGCCATTTCCATTCCCCTTCTGTCTTTTAAAGAACGCGGTTAGGGTAAGAAATTAACAGGTCCTTCTGCATAGGAGAAGCCTACTAACAAAAAACTTATATAATATCCATCAAATCTGATGAAAATGGCAAAATTACACACTAGGCAGAAAAGAAAGTTAAGGATGCATAGCATTAGGGGCAGGAACAGAAAGCCAAAACCCAAAACATTCAAGACAGAAGAAAAAGCAAAGAAATATGCTGAAGCCAAAGGCATAAAAAACTATAAACTAGTCGATTTGCAGGAATTAAATCCTAACAGGAATAAGATAAAGATTGTTGTTGAATGATTCTTTCCAATATTTGCTTTTGATATTAATTCTGTCATCTTTAATATAGGTATAATTAATTTTTAAATATTTCTTCTATGCACTTTTCCTTTCAACTAGCTCTTGAAATTAGCCTGTCCATCATTCTCGAAGAAAGGATTCTTTTAAGGTATCCCATGATATAGGTAGTTATGGTGATGTAATATCTGGGCCTTGGCTTTGTATGTTCTAAAATATAGTAGACCTTCACAGCAACTTTATGCGCTGGCAGCCTAAAAAAGTTTACAAGTTTTTCTTCAGATAAACGAAGTAAGTGTTTCTTATAAATATCTGCATGAGCACTATTTTTTTGATCTATATATTTTTTAAAATTGTTTAATGCATTTTCGTCAATTTTAGTTTTAACTGGTCCTGGCTCGATTAAAGTTACATGAATTCCAATGGGGGTTTCTAACCGTAAACTATCTGAAAAGGCCTCCATTGCATATTTTGAAGCACTATAGGCGCTTTTATAGGGTGCTGAAACAAATCCTAAAACCGAGCTATTGAAAATGATCCTGCCTTTCTTTTGTTTTCTAAATAGAGGCATTATTGAATTTGTTAACTCAATTGCGCCAAAGATATTCGTTTCAAATTGTACTCTAAGCGTGTTTCTTGAAAGGTCCTCAACAGCCCCAGGTATTACGAATCCTGCATTGTTAAACAAAGCATACAAGCATTTAGTTCTCTTTTTTACCTCCATTATCGCTTTATTAATGGATTCAGAAGAGCTGACATCGAGCAAAAAAGACTCAAAACCTTTTCTCTGCAATATTTTTACATCTTTTTGTTTCCTGCATGTTGCAAAAACCCTGTATCCCTTTTTCCTCAAATAGGCTGCTGTAGCATACCCTATTCCGCTAGAACATCCGGTTATTAAAATTGTTTTTTGTTCCATATTGATGAATATTAGTCCACATATAATTCTATAAAAATCTTTGGTTAAACTGGTCCATAGCTCTGACAAAATAGAAGAATTTAAAAATAGCGGCAATTCCCCCCATATATATTAATTAAGTGATGTTAAAAAATCACTTTTGTGGAGGAAAAATGAAAGGAACAGTAAAATTTTTTAATGTGGGAAAGGGATTCGGATTTATAGCTGGTGAAGACGGCAAAGAGTATTTTGTCCATAAAACCGGATTAAAGGAAGGTACAACCTTGAATGAGAATGACGCAGTTACATTCGATGTAGAAGAAGGTGACAGAGGCCCAAAAGCTGCTAATGTAGCAAAAGAAGGCTCTGAGGCTGCACCAGAAAGTTCTGAGGCTGCACCAGAAAGTTCTGAAGAAGAAAAATCTGAGTAATATTTTATTTCTTTTTTTATAATTTTTATGAAAACTCTTGATTAAACTAGTTTATGGACAAACTCAGTCCCGATATCGGTACTTAAATTGGTTCTTCCGATTTGTTCCCTTGAAATTTATTGCCTTATTTTCCCTTAATTTTTTGAGGCAGTTTGTAACTGAGCCTATAGAAACTCCCAATCTTTTAGATATTTCTTTAGAAAAAAACCACCTATTCTTGTTCTTTTTTAAAAAAGTATAAACTTCTTGCTGTCCCATATATTTGTTTACTAAGAATCGATGTTTATATATGTTTCCTATTCTTTTCTAAATAATTCTTATATATACTCTTCTTACAATCCTTACACAACCCAGAATGAAAAGAATAAACTGAAAAAAACTTTTTACATTTTTTACATAATATCTTATATTTTATAATACATACCCCTCCTTATTAGATGTTTCATGCAGTTCTTTAAATAACTTGCTTATAATCTAATAGATTTAATGTTTATGGGCAATACTGATACCTAAAGTTTATATAATAGCTATAGAATAACATTGGACATGACAAAACGTGCTTACATATTCCGAAATCCATGGCTGTATTCTCTGTCAATAAGGCTGCTTCATTTTGATGGATTTAAAAAGATTAAAGACATTATAGGGAAGGAAAAGAATGTTTTTGAACCTGCTTGCGGATTTGGCAGATTGCAGAGATATTTATATGATAGCTGCTCTTATTCCGGCATTGATCTCAATGAAATATTCATAAATTTTGGCAAAAAAAGAGGGCTGGACATACGAATTGGGAATGTGCTTGAAGAAACTAACTATATAAAGAGTGATATTATTATTTTATGCGATATATTGCATCACCTCACAAAGGATAAGATTCAAGAGGTTGTCTCAATAGCAACAAAATTTGCCAAGGAAAAGATCGTTATAATGGAACCAACATTTGTGGGATTGGCATCTGGGAAAGGGTTTTTTTCAAGGCTTGCTGCTAAAGTTTTTGCAAGGGTTGATTTTGATGGTATAAATAACATAGAGCATTGGTTTACAAGGCAAGACTATCAGAAACTATTCAAACATCTGAAGGAAACCAACAAATTTGCAGGCATGAAAATACAAATATCTAAGGGATATTATTTTGTGGAGTTAATCCGGGTATAAAGGTTTATAATAATTCTAAATAATTTAGAAGTTATTTCTTTCCAAAACTTTGCTTTAAAATTGCTAGAATAAAAAAACAAGCCAAAAGAGGATGGTATTTGGCTTGTCTTTCAAATAAATATTTATCAAGAGCAGGCAAAAAGAGGTGTCAAAAGCCTGCTCTTGATTTTTAACCAAAAACGTTGGGAGGTGTTAGTTGGTTATGATATATGATGGTAGGGGTCTTTATTAATCATTATGCACAGTTAATACAGAACTAGGATGCATAAAGTTTATAAAGGGAAAAAGGCTTTTTAAGCTATGTTATTCGATAGTGTGCCTTATGGGCTTCCTTCTTATGTATTTAGCCCAGAATGGTTCTATGGCTTTGACTCTGTTATTGAATCAATCGCTATAATAGTTAGCGTGTTGCTTGTGTACTATAGTTATAAATGCTTTAAATTAACAAAGGAAAACAAATATCTATACTTTAGCACTGCTTTTTTATCTCTAACCTTTGCATTTATCGCAAAAATTATTGGAACTTTGGCAATTTATAAGCCAACAATCACAAGGTCTGCACTTGGAAGCTCAATTCACCAGACATTTACCAGCGTAACTCCATCTGGCATCAACGCACTTGCATTTATTGTATATATTTTCTTTATTCTGGTTGGATTTATGATTTTATTTCTGATAATTTCAAGGCTTACATGGAAAAATCAAAGAGTTATTGCTTTATTGGTATATTTTGTATTTCTTGCAACATGGATCAGTATCGTACATTACCAGTTATTTTATGTTACATCGTTTGTTTTGCTTTTGCTCATAACATATTCTTATTATAGGAATTATAGAGAAATTAAAAACGAGAAAGCAAAATTTGTATTAATTGCTTTTAGCATACTTTTAGTTTCTCAGGCCTTTTTTGTTTTTTCAATATATTCTGGGATTATTTATGTGCTAGCTGAATTAGTTCAATTACTTGGTTTTGTGTATTTACTGATACCCTTTATCCTGATTTTTAAGAAGAAGCCAAAATGATTGTAAGAAGACGTGGGAGGTTAGAGATCATTGCAGACATACTTAGGTCTATCAAAAATAAAGAGGGCAAGATCAAACCTACCCATCTTTTGTATAAATCTAATCTATCTCATGCAAAATTAAAGGAATATGTAGATATGCTCCTGGAAAAAGGGATGATTGAAGAGCAACTGGTAAAAGGCAAGAAGATGTTTCTTATGAAAGATCACGGTTATAAATTTTTATCAGAGTTTGAAAGAATAAAAGAGTTTTCTGATAGTTTTGGATTGTAAGGACGAGACTAAAGAAATTTATGAAGTAAAAAACGATATATTTATATAGTACTGCTCATTTACCTTTTCCACAATTTAGGGGTGATTCTAGTAAAAACATTATATGGAGGAAAATAAAAAAATGACAAATAATCAAGCAGTACAACCAATATTTATTTTACCTGAAGGTTCACAAAGAACTTTGGGAAGAGAAGCGCAAAAGAATAACATTATGGCAGCTAAAGCAGTTTCAGAGACAGTTAGAACTACTTTGGGCCCAAAAGGTATGGATAAGATGATTGTTGATTCTTTAGGTGATGTTACTGTTACTAATGATGGTGTTACAATTTTGGAAGACATGAATATAGAGCATCCAGCCGCTAAAATGATTGTAGAGGTTGCCAAGACCCAGGAAGACGAGATAGGGGATGGAACTACAACAGCAGTTGTTTTAGCTGGTGAATTATTAAAAAACGCTGAAGAGCTTTTAGACAAAGACGTGCATCCAGCTGTCATAGCCCGTGGCTATAGATTAGCAGAATCAAAAGCCCAGGAAGTTCTAAATCAAATAGGGGAAAAATCAACTAATGATGATACCTTAAAGAAAATTGCCCAGACAGCAATGACAGGAAAAGGTGCTGAATATTCTAAAGACACATTAGCATCATTAGCTGTACAGGCAGTAAAGATGGTGCAGGAGAATGAGCACATAGACAAGGATAACATCAAAATAGAGAAACGTACAGGCGGTTCAGTAGATGATTCTGAATTAATAAAAGGAATTGTAATGGACAAGGAAAGATTAAGCTCAACTATGCCTAGAGTTGTCACAAATGCAAAAATAGCATTGATTGACAGGGAAATAGAGATAAAGAAAACTGAAATTGATGCAAACATACAGATAAAAACACCAGACCAGATGCAAGGATTTTTAGACCAAGAAGAAAAAATGCTGCAGGATATGGTAGATAAAATAACAGCAACAGGTGCAAATGTTGTTTTATGTCAAAAAGGTGTTGATGATGTTGCAATACATTTCCTTGCTAAAAAAGGAGCTTATGCAGTAAGAAGAGTTTCAGAAAGCGACATGAAAAAGATAGCAAAAGCAACAGGGGCAAAAATAGTAAACAACCTAAAAGACTTAAGCGAAAATGATTTAGGAAATGCAGGAAAAGTTGAGGAAAGAAAAGTAGGAGATGATGAATTTACCTATATTATGGACTGCAAAAACCCAAAAGCAGTCACTTTGTTAATTCGTGGAGGAACAGAGCACGTTACAAATGAGGTAGAAAGAGCAATGACAGATGCTGTTGGTGATGTAGCAGCTGCATTAAAAACTGGTTTAGTTGTTGCTGGTGCAGGAGCTCCTGAAATAGAATTAGCATCTTCATTAAGAAAATATGCGCATTCTCTTTCAGGAAGAGAACAATTGGCAGTAGAAACTTTTGCAGACGCAATGGAAATAATTCCGAGAACTTTAGTTGAGAATGCTGGACTGGATCCAATTGACACAATGACAGACCTAAAAGCAGCACATTCAAAAAAGAATAAATGGGCTGGAATTGATGTCTTTACAGGAAAAGTAATGGATGCCTGGAAAAGAGGTGTTCTTGAACCTTTAAAAATCAAAACACAAGCAGTTTCTTCAGCAGCAGAAGTTGCTGTTATGGTTCTAAGGATTGATGATGTTATACAGTCTTCAGGATCAAAAGAACCAGCTATGCCTCCAGGAGGAATGCCTCCGGGAATGGGCGGTATGGGCGGAATGGGGATGTAATTTCTGTTAGTTTCTTTTTCAGTTAGGAAGTTCGGAAAACCTGCGTCCGCAAAGTAAAATTTACATTTCTAATAAATTCTGCGCAGCAGTGTAAATGTCCGAGTTGATGATGCATTGAAAGTAAAAAGCCCTCTAGATTATATATAAGGATTCAAAAAACTTATAAATATCAATCAATATTATTTTACTATGGGCAAATTAGACTTTAAAACTGCCTTCAAATATCCTTTCAATAGAGCAAAAGGTATGTGGAACATTCTATGGATTTTCTTACCCATTATTGGATGGTTTACTTTAGGAGGATATGGTGTTAGGATTGTCCAAGAATTTAGTAAAGGTAAATTTAAACAATTACCTATTCTTAAATTTGGCAGT
>JASMFO010000071.1 GCA_030751755.1 Candidatus Woesearchaeota archaeon | reverse complement strand
CCATATGTAGTTAAAAATAATCCAATTCTACAATTATCAGAAATAAAAAATTTTAATGAATTAGAGCCAAAAACTTGGGGTATACTGGAACCAAAAGATGAATTTATAAGAAAATTTGATATTGAAAATGTTGATTTAGTAATAATTCCAGGAATTGTTTTTGATCAAAATGGTCATAGAATAGGTTATGGATATGGTTATTATGACAGATTTCTCAAGAAATTGGATAAGAATGTGGTAAAAATTGGGTTTGGTTTTGAATTTCAAATTGTGGATAAAATTCCTGAAGAGAAACATGACGTTCCTGTTGATATTATGGTGACTGAGAAAAGAGTCATAAACTGTAATGAAAAATAAAAAATGTCAGGTCTAATTCAAATAAAACCTCAGAGAAGGCATCCAGATTGGTTCAAGATTAAGTTTCCTAGTGGAGAAAGCTATGGTAAGGTAAAAGGCCTGGTAAAGACTAATAGATTGCGTACAATATGCGAGGAAGCTAAGTGCCCTAATTTGTCTGAATGTTGGAGTCATGGGACTGCTACTTTCTTAATTTTAGGGGATACATGCACAAGATACTGCGGATATTGCAATGTTAAGACTGGAAAACCAGAAGAGGTTGATTTTTCAGAGCTAAAGAAGGTTGCAGATGCTGTCAAGAAACTTAATTTAAAGTATGTTGTTATTACTTCTGTAACAAGAGATGATTTAGGGGATGGTGGTGCTTCAATATATGTTGATACAATAAAAGAAATTAGAAAATTAAATAGAAATTGCAAAGTGGAGTTATTAATACCAGATTTCAGATTAAGAAATAAGGATAATAAAAACAATAGGGATGATAAAATAAGCATTGACGCACTAAAAAAAGTAATCGGTGCGAGGGTGGATGTCTTGGGGCATAATATAGAGGCTGTAAGGAGAATTTTTTTAAAAGTAAGAAAAGGGGGCAATTATGATTTATCATTACAATTACTAAAAACCATAAAAAAAATTAATAAAAAAATAAAAACAAAATCAGGTATCATTTTAGGATTAGGAGAAACAAAAGAGGAAATTATTGAAACTATGCAGGAACTAAGGGATAATGATGTTGATTTTTTGACACTAGGCCAGTATCTGCAGCCTTCTGAAAAACATGTTAAAATTGAAAAATACTACAAACCAGAGGAATTTGGGGAATTGAAGGAAATTGGTTTGAAAATGGGTTTTAGGCACGTTGAAGCAGGACCTTTGGTGAGGAGCTCTTATAGAGCTGATAGGCTGGATTCAATGATTGAATAGTGCAATAAAAAGTTTCCAATAATTAAAACAATGAATAATTAATCAATTTAAAACAAAATTATAATTAATAAAAATGCAATGCCGCTTTATCGATACAGGATTTAATGATGCCTTCACAAACATGGCTATAGATGAAGCTATATTGCAAAATTGTAGAGTTCCTACATTAAGGGTTTATTCTTGGAATCCAAAAGCTGTTTCTATAGGTTATAATCAAAATATAATAAAAGAAATCAATTTGAATTACTGCAAAAAAAATAATATTGAAATTGTAAGGAGATTAACAGGAGGAAAGGCTGTTTTTCATGACCTCGAGATTACGTACAGCTTTATTGTTCCTGAGAATAAGAATTTATTTCCATTTGAAGTTAATGAATCATATAAAATAATAGCTAAAGCGTTAGTTATTGCGTTGAAGAAAGTTGGAATAAATTCTGAAATAAAAAAAGTTCCAGAAAAGATTGCAACCCCAATTTGTTTTAACAGCTCTAATTGGTATGAATTAATTGTTAATAACAAAAAAATATCTGGCTCTGCGCAAAGAAGGTTTAATGGAAAAGTATTGCAACACGGTTCTTTGTTAATTGACTTTGACTACAATAAAAATAATTCGATATTTAATTCCAATAACTCATTTAATAATATTAATAATTTAAAGAATAGGATTACATCATTGAAAAGAGAAATAAACAACATAATTAACTATAACAACCTCGCTGAAGCAATAAAACTAGGTTTTAAAGATAATTTTGATTTTAATTTAATTGACGATTCTTTAACTAATGGAGAGATTGTTCTAGCAAAAAAATTAAGAGAAGAAAAGTATTCTACGGATGAATGGAATTATAAGTTAGTAGCAAAAACTATTTAAACAATCCCTTATATTAATTTTTCCCGGTGGTTTCATGACTGATATGATGGATTCTATTGAAAAGATAGACCCAGAAATCTATAGAATAATTAAAAAAGAAAGAGATAGATTAAGTGATGGTGTTGAATTAATACCTAGCGAGAATGTAGTTAGTATTGCGGTTTTGCAAGCAATGGGTTCTGTACTTACCAACAAATATTCTGAAGGATATCCTCATAAAAGGTATTATGGAGGTAATGAAATCATTGACATGGCAGAGGACCTTGCAATAGAGAGGGCAAAAAAATTGTTTGGGGCTGAGCATGTTAATGTGCAGCCATATTCTGGAAGTCCAGCAAATCAGGCTGTTTTCTTCGCTCTGCTAAATTTAAATGATACTTTTATGGGTTTAGACCTGAATGCTGGAGGGCATTTAACTCATGGAAGCTCTGTTAATTTCTCAGGCAAGCAATATAATTGTGTTGCTTATAATGTTGATAAGGAAACAGAGCTGCTAGATTATGATCAGATAAAAAAACAGGCAAAAAAAGCAAAGCCAAAGCTTATTCTTTCTGGTTTAACTGCATATCCAAGAAAATTGGATTTTAAGGCTTTCCAAGAAATCTGTGATGAGGTTGGTGCTTACCATATGTCAGATATTGCGCATATTGCCGGATTATGTGCAACAGGTGTTCATGAAAACCCAGTACCTTATGCAGATGTTGTTACAACTACAACGCATAAAACCTTAAGAGGCCCTAGAGGCGGAATGATAATGTGCAAAATAGAAGATAAATTTGATAAAAATGGAAAGAAGAATCTTGCGCAAAAAATTGATTCAGCAGTTTTTCCAGGATTGCAAGGTGGTCCTCATGATCATGTCAATGCTGCAAAGGCAGTCGCTTTTGGAGAAGATTTAAGGCCTGAGTTTAAAGATTATTGCAAGCAAATTGTTAAGAATGCAAAGGCTCTTGCAGACACCTTAATGGACAAGGGTTTTGAGCTGGTGGCAGGAGGAACCGACAACCACCTAATGGTCATTAAGCTCGTTAATAAAGGCTTGACTGGAAAAGGAAAAGATGTGCAAACTGCATTAGATGAGGCAGGGATAACTGTAAATAAAAACACAATACCTTATGAGCCTGGAAGCCCTTTTAATCCGTCTGGTATAAGATTAGGAACACCTGCTGTGACTACAAGAGGTTTTAAAGAATCAGAAATGAAAGTTGTTGGGGAGAGTATTGCTAAAGTTATTGATAATTTAGATGATAAGAAAGTTATTGAAAGTGTAAGAAAAGATATTTTGGAACTTTGCAAGAAATTTCCTCTTTATCCAGAGTTTGACATTTTGAAATGAACCAAGAATTTATTATTGAAAGGGTTAATAAGCAAAACTTCAACGATCTTCTGTACTTAATTGAAAAACTAGCAGAATATGAAAAGCTAGAGCCACCAGACAAAAAAGCAAAAAATAGACTAATGAAAGAGGGCATAGGCAAAAATTCCAAATACCGGGCTTTTTTAGGAAAATTAAATGGTAATCCGATTAGTTATGTCATATACTATATGACCTATTCAAGCTTTCTTGCTCTTCCAACGCTATTTCTAGAAGATATTTTTGTTCTTGAAAATTATAGAAGGAATAGTGTTGGTCAAAGAATGTTTGATTTTTGTGTTGAAAAAGCAAAAGAAAAAGGATGCGGAAGAATGGAATGGTGTGTTTTGAATTGGAATACACCTGCAATTAAGTTTTATGAAAAAAACAAAGCTACAAAAATGGATTGGACATTTTTTAGATTTACTAAAGATCAAATAGACAGTTATATACCAAAAAAAAACTAAACCATGATAATCACTACTATGCTCGCCAGAAAGTTTATATAGATTAAAAAAAGATAATTAATAAAATGCCAGCAAAGATAATAGATGGGAAAAAGGTTGCAGAGAAATTTCTTAAGGATATTAATAAGAATATTAAGCAGAGTAAGGAAAAACCAGGGCTTGCTATAGTTCTGGTTGGGAAGAACCCTGCTTCTGAGATTTATGTTAATTTTAAGGAAAAGAAAGCAAGGGAAGTTGGTTTGTATTTTAAAAGGTTTAATTTAGATAAAAATGTAAGTCAAGATGGATTATTAAGAATTATAGATGACATTAATCAAAACAGAAAAATTCATGGAGTGATTGTGCAACTGCCATTGCCGGACCAAATAGATGAGACTTTAGTTGTGGATTCTATTTTACCGCATAAGGATGCAGATGGTTTTACACCGGTGAATTTAGGAAGTTTAGTCAACGATGATAATAGGTTAGTGCCGGCTACTGCTCGCGCTTGTTTAGAGCTGATAAAATCAACTGGTCAGAAAATTGCTGGAAAGAATGCAGTTGTTGTTGGAAGAAGCACTATAGTTGGCAAGCCTACTGCTTTGTTGTTGTTGCAGGAAAACGCTACTGTAACTGTATGCCATTCAAAAACCAAGAATCTTAAAGAACACACAAAGAATGCCGATATTTTAGTTGTTGCTTGCGGCAAAGCGAAATTAATAAAGAAGGATATGGTTAAACCTGGTGCTATTGTTATAGATGTTGGAATTAATCGTACACCCAATGGTTTGGTAGGAGATGTTGATTTTGATGGTGTTAAAGAAGTTGCTGGCTACATAACCCCCGTCCCCGGTGGTGTAGGACCAATGACTATAGCTATGTTGCTGGATAATACTCTAAATGCAATGGAGATTGGGAAGGGAGTTAGGTTTTGAGAGTAACATAACATTTATAAACAACTATAATTTCTGATTCTTACCGGTGGTCATGATTTTAAACATCGGAGTTTTGGCATCTACAAAAGCAACTGATTTGCAAGCAGTAATAGATGCTATACAGGCCAAGCAGCTAAATTCTAAGATTTCTGTTGTTGTTTCAAATAAGAAAGATGCTTATGCTCTGGAAAGGGCTAAAAAACATAATATTGAGGCTGTTTTTATTAATTCTAAAGATAAAGAGAGGGAAGATTTTGACAGAGAAGTGAATGATGTTCTGGAAAAATATGATGTTGATTTGATTCTGGCTATTGGTTATATGAGGATTCTTAGTGGATGGTTTGTCAATAAGTGGAAAAACAAGATAATGAACATACATCCTAGTTTATTGCCTGCTTTTGCTGGTGGAATGGATAAGGATGTTCATACAGAAGTCCTTAAGGCTGGTGTAAAAGAAACTGGATGTACATTGCATTTTGTTACAGAAGAAGTTGATTCCGGACCCATAATAATGCAGAAAAAAGTTGATGTTGCTGAAAATGAAACTATTGAAAGCTTAAAGGCAAAAGTTCAGAAAGCTGAGCAAGAGGTTATAGTTAAGGCTTTGAAATTGTATGATGAAGGGAAGATGAAGGTTGAAGGCAGCAAGGTGGTAATTTCAGAATGAAAACAGCTTTATTATCAGTATCAAACAAGGAGGGAATTGTTGAGTTTGCCCGTGGTTTAAATAAATTAGGGATAGAAATATTATCCACTGGCGGGACTGCTAATCTCTTAGAGAAGAATAAGATTCCTGTTACGCAGATTTCAGATTATACCGGAAGCAAGGAAATGATGGGGGGCAGAGTTAAGTCATTGCATCCCAAAATCTTTGGTGGAATACTTGCTGTCAGGGGCAATAAGAAGCATATGCAAGAAATAAAAGAAGAGAATATTGATCCTATTGATATTGTTGTTATTAATCTTTATCCTTTTGAGGAAACTGTGGGGAAAAATGCAAGTTTTAAGGAATCTATTGAGAATATTGATATTGGTGGGCCATCATTAGTAAGGGCTGCTGCAAAGAATTTTGAAGATGTTTTGGTGATAGTTGATCCGAAAGATTATGATCCTATATTGGGAGAATTAAAAGGGAAAAAAGTGAGCAAGGAATTGAAAGAAAATTTAGCTTTAAAGGCTTTTGAGCACACTGCAAGATATGACACAATAATTAACCAGTACTTTAATAGACAGTTTGGAGACAATAAATTTCCTGACATACTTAACTTAACTCTCAAGAAAAAACAGGATTTAAGGTATGGGGAAAATCCTCATCAAAAAGCAGCTTTTTATATCGACCCGTTCATCCACGAAAATTCTATTGCAACCACTAAACAACTGCATGGCAAAGAGCTTTCTTTCAATAACATTCTAGATATAGAAAATGCTTTTGAGCTTGTAAAAACATTTAAGCAACCAGCGGCAACAGTGGTTAAGCATACTAATCCAGCTGGATGCGCATTTGCAAATACAATAGAAGAAGCTTTCAAAAAGGCATATGAAGCAGATTCATTATCGGCTTTTGGTGGTGTAGTAGCTTTAAACAGGAATTGTACAGAGAAGATTGCAAGAATGATAAAGCCAATTTTTATGGAAGTTGTAATTTGCCCAAAATTTGATAAAAGTGCTTTGAAAATTTTATCTGAAAAAAAGAATATTAGGCTTCTTGAGGCTGGCGGAATAAAAATAGCAGAGGAAGGTTATGATCTAAAGAAAGTTGTTGGTGGTTTATTAGTGCAATCAAGAGAGTCTCCTGTTGCTTTATTAGAAAAGAAACAATTTAAAGTGGTAAGCAAGAGAAAGCCAACAAAAGATGAATTGGAACAACTAAAGTTTGCATTTAATGTTACTTGGCATGTTAAATCAAATTCAATAGTTTTTGCAAATGGTAATGTTACTGTTGGCATAGGGGCTGGCCAGATGTCAAGAGTGGATGCTGTAAAAATAGCTGCTTCTAAAGCTGGAGAAAAAGCAAAAGGTGCAGTAATGTCTTCGGATGCATTCTTTCCTTTTAGAGATGGTATTGATGAGGCTGCAAAAGCCGGCATAACAGCAATAATACACCCGGGTGGCTCAATAAGGGACAAAGAGATTATAGATGCTGCTAATGAGCATGATATTGCTATGGTGTTTACTGGAATTAGGTTGTTTTGGCATTAAAAATAGGGAATATAGGTTGGAAAAAGGTTTTTATTAAGCGGGAAGAATTTTGGAATAGCGGTTATTATATGGCTTGTACCAGTAATTTTGCGTAATGCTTTTTATGCTATTTTTAGTTTTGAAGAAGCAGTACTTTTCAGCATTGTGGTGTTTATAGTACCGCTTTATTTAATAATTTCGATAATTTATTGTGATTCAAAACCGATACATTTATATACTCCAGTATATACATCATATATAGCTCACAAGCTCCTTTAAATTTGATTTTACGGAGGTGAGATAAATGGAAAAGGAAAAAAGTTTTTCCTTGAATGATTCCAGTGATTTAATGGAAGAGTTCAGGGAAAAATGAACCCATTTTTAATTCTAATCAACATTTTTCTGAAGAAACACAACAAGATCTTCTGCGCTCATTAACTTCTCTTTTCCGGAATTCATATCCTTTAATTTTACCTTACCTTGCTTTAATTCTTCTTTTCCAACAAACAAAACATAAGGAATTCCTAAGCTGTTGGCATATTGCAAATTCTTGCTTGGGCCTTTCCCGGTTAAATCAATATCAACATTAACATTCTCGTTCCTTAACTCTTCTGCAATCTTTAAGGATTCTTTAAAGGTATTTATTGGGATAATATAAACTTGGGTAACTGTTTTTTGTCCTGCCTCAGATTTTTCAACATAAGCATCATATATTCTGTCTAGACCAAAAGAAATTCCAACTGCCGGATAATCTCCTCTACCTAAAAATGAACCTATAATTTTATCATATCTTCCACCTGCACAAACAGAAGTTTTTACCTTGCTGTTTTTCAGATAAACTTCCGTCACAGTCCCAGTATAATAAGTCAAACCTCTAGCCAAAGAAATATCGAACTCTGCATTAACATTTAAAATCTTTAACAAAGAAATTAACTCAATAACTTCATCAACACCTTCTGAATCTTTTAACAATTTTTTAATTTTATTTATTTTATCGTTATTTGTTCCTTTAATATTAATTATTTTTATTATATTGTTAACAGCTTTATTGTCAATTTTTTTCTGTTTTAATTCTTTTTTTACTGTTTCCAGACCAAATTTCTCAAGCTTATCGATGCTTAAAAGTACTGTTTCCAACTTACCTTTCTTAACACCAGCATTTAACAACAAATCATTAAGCAATTTTCTATTATTTACTTTTATTAAAACATCAAAACCCAGTTTTTTAAATGCCCTAGAAGTTAAAGTGATTATCTCAGCATCAGCTGTCATTCCCGTTATGCCCACAATATCAACATCGCATTGTGTAAATTGCCTGTATCTTGCTTTTTCAACAGGGCCATCCCTGAAAACCTCTCCTATTGCATATCTCTTAAAAGGCAGTTTAATGTTGGGATTCATGCCGACAAACCTGCACATCGGAACCGTCAAATCATACCTTAAGCACAGCTCCCTTTTACCTTGATC
>JASMFO010000070.1 GCA_030751755.1 Candidatus Woesearchaeota archaeon | reverse complement strand
ATGCATTTGTCAATTGCTTTCTGGAAAGCTATTGTGCTTATGTCTTTTAGTTTTGGATCTCGCCAAGAACCAATGTGGCAATCTGCCAGATGTGCGAATTTCATATTACCCTCCCCAAACATCAGTCCTGATTTGATCTTTTTTTACTCCTAATGTTTCTAATAGGGATATTGTGTTTTTTACAAATTCCACAGGACCGCAAAGAAAGTACAAACTATTTTCAATGTCTTTAATATTTTCCTTTAATAAATTAGAATCAATTCTTCCTGTTCTGCCAGTCCAATTTTGTTCTGGAGAAGGCCGGGTAATAGTTACAGTGTAATTGAAGTTTTGATTTTGCTCTTTAATTTTTTTCAAATCTTCATTGTAAACTATATCAGCAGGTGTTTTTGCACTGTAAATTAATTTTATTTTGTTCTGCAAATTTTTTTGGCTGCAGTATTTTATTATGCTCATCAATGGTGCTATTCCGCAACCTCCGCTTATTAAAACCACATCATTCTTTATATTTTCGGTAAAATGGAGTTTTCCAAAAGGGCCCTTGAATATTAAATAATCATTAACTTTGCTTTTAAACAGCTTAGTTGTAAATTCGCCAACCATGTTTACTGTAATGTCCATGTAATCCTTTTGTGTTGGGCTGGAAGATATTGAATATGCTCTTTGCAGTTCAGAGTCAGGGAACCTAACCATAAAAAACTGGTTGGGAAAGAAATTTATTTCGGTTCCATCTGGTGTTTCTACCCTAAATGTTTTTACATCTAAAGTTTCGTCTATGATTTTGATTATTTTTAGTTTGTGTTCTTGGATTGTTTGCTGGTTCATTTTGTGAAAAAAGAAATTATAAGGGCTTTTAAATGTTTTTATTAAAAATTAAAGAATGGTGTATTAATGCGGTCTTGATTTTATTATCGGGTCTATATGAACAAATGCTTTCTCAACATCTTCAAGCATATGTACTTTCTTCTCAACTTTTCTGCCTATGGTATGTGCCCTATAGATAGTGAGGTCCCTGTCAACCATAATATGAAGTTCTACTTGAACTAAAGTTCCAACATAATGAGCTTTTACTTCCTGAATACTTCTAACACCTTCAACCTTTAAGGCTACATTCTTTATTTTTTCCAGAAGCTCTTTTTTTGGAGATTCTCCCATGAGGAATTTTATGTTGCTTATCCCTATACCAAAGCCTACTTTTATTATCCAAAGGCCTATGAAGATAGCAACTAATGGGTCAAGAAAAGCAAGATTGTAATTTGAGCCTATAAATCCTATTATTGCTCCAGAGGCTATCAAAATATCATTTCTATGATCTACCATGAATGCACCTAATGCAGTACTTTTTGTTTTTTTCCATGCAGCTTTTGTGTAGAAATACATTGAGGCCTTGACTGCTATGGTTATGAGCAGTATCAGCAACATATGTATGCTGAAAATGGGAGTTACCTTGTTTATGAGCCTATCTATAGCTATCCTTACCACTTCAAAACCTAAAACTATTGTAAGGACTGCAACTATTAAAGCCCCAATAGGCTCTGAACGATAATGCCCGAAAGGATGTTCTTTATCCGGGGATTTGCTTCCAACTTTGACGCTGACAAATAAGACTATGGAGTTAATTATATCTGTCAGTGAATTAAGGGCGTCTGATATGATTGCGATGCTGTTGGTTAGAAATCCTATGATTAATTTTGATATAAATAATAGAATATTTCCAAGAATACCCACTGTTACTGCGCTTTTTTTTGTGATTTTCATTTGTTTTTTAGAATATTATTTTTAATATTATTAAAATTTATCTGCTTTTCTTGACATTAATTCTTGGGCAGTATTTTCTTATATAACATTTAGAACAAAAAGGGCTTATTGGAACGCAAGTATTTTGGCCATGTGCTACAAGCAGGTTGTTTAGATCATGCCAGTATTTTTTTGGAATTATTTTTGTTAAAGCGATTTCTGTTTTTTCAGGTGTTTTTGTTTTAACCCATCCAAGCCTGTTTGTCAATTTGTGCACATGTGTATCAACAGGTATATGGGAGTTTTTATTAAAGCCATAACACATGGTTATTCCCATGCATTTCCTTCCAATTCCAGGCAATTTCAATAATTCTTCTTCACTATTCGGAACTTTCCCAGTATAATCTTTGATTAATCTTTTACATGTTTGTTTTATGTATTTTGCTTTTGTTGGATAAAAACCCACTGGGAAGATTGCTTTCTCTATTTGTTTTTTTGTTAATTTAAGCATGTCTTTTGGATTGTCTGCTAATTGAAATAATCTTTTAGCTGCTGGACCAGTTGTTGTATCTTTGGTTCTTAAGCTCATTATGCATGATATCAGAACAAGAAAAGGATTCTTTGTTTTGTCTCCTATTTCTGTTGCAATTGGGTTTTCAAACTGTTTTATTTGTTTTTTTAATAAAGAGATTATTCTGGAGATGTTTTTTATTTTTGAATTCAAACTAACCATAAATTATCGTCCCAACTACAATTAATATTTCTAAACCAATCCATAGGCTGTATGCGAAAATAATTGGCTTTTCTTTATGCATAATGCCATAAATTAACCAGAATATTGCAGCAATCAGATAGGATGCCCAGGAAATTACAGAAACTCCAGCTGCATTTTTTTCAATCCATATCTTTGTCAGCTGAGGGAGTGTCATCAACGGGCCAAATACACCTGCAACATAAATGGCCTTGTCCATAAATCGTTTCCACTTATGCGGATGAGGGTATGACTCGTGTTTTTGATGCACTCTTTTCCTTATATGAAAGTGATGCAATCCTTCTATAGGCTTCTTCATATTAGAAGTATTAAATTACATTCTTTATAAAATTATTGGGGTTTATTTCAAGCACCAAACTTCTCAACTTTATAGGCAAATACCTCTATGCTGCTGTCTTTCCATGCTTCCGGACTTAGGTTTGCTTTGAGGCATAAATTCGCCAGAAACTGTTCTTTATCAGGAAGTTGCTCCCATACTTGCGGAAGAAATGTAGCAGTTGCAAAACTTTTTTTGATGATTATGCCCTGTTCATGATTCAGTTTTTTTAATAAATCTGATGGATTGGTGTAATTGAGTTTTAATGGCTCGGTTAAAACAGATATTTCTATTATTAAGTCATTTGCTTCTTCTTTTGTCATTGGAGGAAATCTGGGATCAGAATAAGCTGCACTTACAGCATTTTTCATTACAGCTTCATAGAGTGGCATGATAGGCTGTATAGTGCCAATGCAACCTCTTAGCTGGCCATTAAGGGTTAAAGTCACAAAAACTCCTTTTTTTTCTTTTAATGTCTCAGAAAGTTTATTTAAACCAGGATAAGTAATGTTTTGGTAGTTAAGAATAGCATTTTTTGCACAATTAAGCAAAACTTCCTGTTCTTGTTTAGTTGCCATTTTCACGTCCTTTTATTAAGATAAAATAGCAAAAGATGTTTTTAAGTTTTTTGGGTGGTTTTATTCACTTAAACCTTTTTTTCTTATTCTAATAAGCTTTACTTTTTTTACATATGCTTTGTAAACCAACCAGCTGCAAGCTTAGCAACTTCTTCCAGCTTGCCTGGTTCTTCAAAAAGATGATTTGCTCCTGGAACAATTTCGAGTTTTTTTTCTATAGAAAGCTGTTTCATTGCTTCTTTATTCATTCGAATTACAGGAATGTCATTTCCTCCAACAATAAGAAGCACTGATGCTTTTACTTTTTTAAGGTAAGGCATTGCTAAATCAGGACGTCCGCCACGCGACACTATTGTTTTAATATCAGCAGGGTATTTTGCTGCAGCAATTAAAGCAGCTCCAGCACCTGTACTAGATCCAAAGTAACCTACAGCAAGCTTTTTAGCTTCAGAATTTTTCTTAAGCCATTTAGTAGCACCAATAAGCCTGTCAGCAAGAAATTCAATATTAAAGCGAAGTTCTCCAGTTTGTTCGTCAATTAGCTCTTCCTCTTTTGTTAAAAGGTCCATTAATAAAGTGGCAAGTCCTGCTTTGTAAAGCACTTGCGCAACATACTGATTTCTAGGACTAAATCTGCTGCTTCCGCTTCCATGAGCAAACAATATGATTGCTTTTGCATTTTTAGGAATGCTAAGATTGCCTTTAAGAACAACCTTATCAGCAGTTATCTCGATCTCTTTTATTAGTGTTTTTTTCATTTTAGTAAAAAGCAAAACTTGCATAGCCTACTACTCTGGTTTTATCTCTAATAACATCTCCTGAATTTTTGTATTCTAATAGCTGGCATTTCCATTTTAATTTTTGAGCAATATCTATTGCTGTTAGGATGGGTATTTTTCCGCATGCATCTCCTTCTTTTTCCATTTTATTATAATCTAAATTTTGAATTGATTGTATGGTATTTTTATCGATACTAACAGCTGTGTCATAATCTTGGAAATGACTTAAATCAGAGCTGATTATTAGGATAGTATTATTATCCAGCAAAGGGATTATTTTTTCACTTATTTCTTTTGGGTTAATATTACCAGCCACTAAAGGCAGAATTTCAAAATCTTTTAATATTGTTTGTAAAAAAGGTATTTGAACTTCTAAACAATGCTCGTTTAAGTGTGCTTCTTCTAGTTTTGGGAAATTATTTTGCATAATTTTGACTTTGCCTAATGGATTTTCCCAGTAATCGTTAATATCTGCAGCTACGTCATTGAAATAAGAAGTATGGGATGGTCCTAACAGTATGATTTTTTGTTTTTTGTATTTTTTTAATAAAGAATATGCATAAGCTGCTACTTGGCCAGAATATACATAGCCAGCATGAGGCACTATTAAGGCTTTAGGTTCATTTTTTATTTTAATATCAGAAACATTTTTTAAAAAATTATTAATCATGCTTTCAAGTTCTTTTTTATTGCCTGGATAAAATACTCCTGCTACAGCTGCACGCCTTGTTTTCATTTCCACACACCCGGTATTTTTTCATTGCATTTTTTGCATGTTCCATTTTCAAAATTTTCAATGTTAACGGAATAACCACTTCTTTTTATTAGTAGGGTATTACAATTAGGGCAAGAGGTGTTTGAATGCTCCTCATCCAAAATATTACCAACATATAGATATTTTAATCCAGATTTTTTTCCTATGGTGAAAGCTTTATTTAAAGTTTCATAGGTTGTAGACGGAACATCTGTCATTTTATAGTCCGGATGGAAGGCTGTTACATGCCAAGGAATGTTTTTGTCAACAGTTGAGATGAAGTCGGTTATTTTTTTTAATTCTTCATCTGAATCGTTTTTTCCCGGAATAACTAATGTTGTGATTTCAATCCAGATGCCTAATTTATGGGCTAATTTTATTGTGTCGAGAACTGGCTGCAAGCGGGCTTTGCAGATTTTTTTATAGAAATCATCATTGAATGACTTTAAATCGATGTTCATTGCGTTTAAGTATGGCTTAAGAAGGTTTAATGCTTCTTCACTTTCATAACCATTAGTGACAAAAACATTTTTTATCCCTTTTTTGTTGGCAAGTTTAGCAGTATCGTATGCGTATTCAAGAAATATGGATGGTTCGTTATAGGTATAGGCTATGCTTGGGATGTTTTTTTCAATGCATATTTCCACAATTTTTTCTGGCAGCAGTTCGTAACCAAATTTGCCTATTTCAGCATCTATATTTGCTATCTTTTTTTCTTTCAATAGCTTATTTTTCAAATCTTTTGTTATTTGGGAAGTATCCCAGTTCTGGCAAAATCCGCATGAAAAATTACACCCAACCGTGCCTATTGAAAATATTTCTGTTGAGGGCATGAAATGGTATAATGGCTTTTTTTCAATAGGGTCTGCATTGGCAGAAACTGCTTTTCCGTAAACTAAGAGATATAGTTTCCCATCTTTATTCTGCCTGATGCCACAAGTACCTGTGTTATTTGGCGCAATAAAACAATATTGCTTGCATGCAGTGCATTGAACTTTATTATTCTCTAGTTTTTTATAGAGAATTGCTTCGTGCATATTTAATTAATTATGTTTAGAAGTTTAAAAATATGGTGGTTTTTATTTGCAACTTATGTAAAGATCAGAATTAAGGGAATTTAAAAATTATTAGGCTTGGTAAACATGTTTTGTTTTAGATTCTAGTGACTGTTGAAGTCCAGTTGGTTGAGCTACATCTAAAGCTGTAACTTCTGTTTGGGGTGTCATGACTTTTGACGCCATAGCCCTCTGGTAATTTTTTCCAAAATCTTCTATTCCCAAAGACCTTTGAAGTAAACTCAATGCACCTGCATCATTGCCATTATTAAGTGCTTCCTGTACACTTCTTTGACTTGCACTGTATGCTAAATCCACTGCCCTCCTACCAGCATCTAAATGATAATCTGATTCTTCAAGTAACTTACTCCCTGTAGGATCTGCAACAATTTGCTCCTCTAGTGTTCTTTGAGCAACATCTGTATCAAGTATGATTGGTTGATTCTGTAATACTGCTAAGGATAATTTACGAATTTCTGATGTAGAAAAATCGGCCAATAGTTTTCCAACTTTAGATTCTTTGAGCAATTGATAACCGGATTGAACGTCTGCAGCATATTGATTTCCAATAAACCCGCTGGTTTTTCCAGTGTCTGAGTTAATATTCATATATCTTGGACTTGTACCACCCTGACTAAATGTTATAAGATATTTTCCAAAACCTAGTTCAGGATGTTCTTCTACAATTAGAAGTTTTCCTCTATGTGTTGGTTTTTTTGGACTCATTTTTCTTCGTAAACATGAATTATCTGCTTATATATAAAGCTTTCGGTTGTAACTACTTTAAGGGGGTTAATGGTAATTGCCTTTCTTCAACACTTCCCACTTTGTAGTCAGATATTGCCCCTGCTACACTATTTGCAAACTTCCCAGGACCTCCAAGATACATCATTTTTATTGCTTCAGAACTGGAGTAAGCTGAAATTGCAGCATCTTTAACAAAATGTATGGGCAATCCTTTTGTAAATTGTGAGCTGTCGAACCCGTTAATGCCTTTTTCCGCATCCTCGATTATACCATTTGCAACCATTTTTACTAGCATATTGCGCCAGGTTTCTCTTCTCATACCCACAACTCCAAGCAAGGGTGCGGTTTCATAAGTTAGAGTTTCTCTAAGATTTACAGGTACTGCTGATAGGCCTTCAATTACCATGTCATTATCTGCACCAGTGTACCATAAGTACTTTGGCTTAACTTCTCTTGGATCAACATCATGATTTGGCCAGTATTTTAGATCATGTAATATGGGTCTTGGAGGAGAAATTTCTTCAACCTTACCATTACCCCTATGCTCTACGTCAACTATATCATTTGCATCTGGCTGTATAACATAAAACCCCTTTACCATTTTTCCTGTTACAGGATCTGCAGGATAAGCTATCCAAATTGTTCCTTTTTTGCCATTTCCACCTGTTGGAACTTGTTCCATATGGTATATTCTTGTTGAAACATATTCTGGTTTAAAATCTCCTCCTGCAATATGTCTTAGAATTCCTTCTATGCCCTTAAGAGGCGGCATAATACTTGTGTCAAATCTTTCTTGTTCTGATAATACTTCACTAGCAGCAGCACTATTTTTTGATACAACTTGTTTAGGTGGTGTTTTGGGTTCCAGCCAAGTCAAATATTTTGGTCCTTCGGGAACATCTTCAACAGGTTCTTTTTGGCCATATTTTTCTGCTGCAGCATATTTGCTGGATGGCGCTGCTTCCCTTATATCTGACTCCTGTTGCGCTACAATTAACCTGTCTATTGTCTTTGAAGGGGGCTGGCCTTTTTTGAAAAGATAATCAGATAAAGCCCTGTAATCTTCTGGAGAAATTACTACTGTTCCCGCTACTTTCACTTCACCATCAGTTGTAATTTTTGCTTTTACTGGATTTGGTCTCTTGATAATCCCCCATAAATATTCATTAACAAATTCCTGTGTAGCACCCTCATAAACCGGTACATTGTATTTTTGAAATTTTAATGCATCCTCGAGCGTTACAGGACATTTACGTTTATAAACAACAAATGAAGATTCTTTGGGAAGAGATAATTCATGTTGTCTTTTAAATATGCGGCCAAGTACTTCAAAGCCTTGGGCTCTTTCATCAATACCTGCATTATAAATATTTCCTGGCTCAAGATTTGCATTTGGCTGGAGCAAGTACCAATTGTCATTTTGGTCCCCAACTAAAGGAAATCCTTTTTTTCCATATTTAAGAAATCCAATATCGGTAAAAACAAGGCCATTATGGTTATGTTTTATTCTAATGCCTTCTTGATTGTAGGCATCTGCAACTCGCTGATCCAGACCTTTTTCTTTAGTTCTTAATATATTCAAAGGTGTTGTCCAACGCCTTTGCTTTAAAGTTAACTTTCTTTCTTCCATACCATATGCTTGGTTAAGAACCGGTATATAAACCTTTCTATTTTTGTTACTCTATGGTAGTTATATAACTATTTGAGAATTCTTCCAGTCCTTCTGCTCCAAAGCAATAAATCCAGCTCGTCCATTGGAATCTCTATTTCATTGCTGAATAATTTCATGTTCTGCTCTATTTCCCTGTAAGTATTCCTGGTCATTGGCAGCTTTATTTCATCAATGATATGGAACTCAAGCAAAGAATTTAGTATATGTTTATCAAGAATAGCGTAGCCCTTGAAACCAATGTTTCTTAGGAAATGGGATGCTTCCTTATATCCTAAACCTTTTATTCCCTTGTTAAAGGCAAAGAAATCCCTTAATTCAACAGGAGCATTTCTCAAAGATTCAATTTTATTTTTTATTTTAAAATCTAAATTATTTTTTAAATAATCCCTGGTGTGCACAATGTAGGCTGGCCTTAGATTATTAAAGCGGTAGATTCCTTCAAGTTTTTTTGTCATTTCTTCTGCAGTTCCATTAATTAATAAATCCCTTATAGCATCTGTTGCTTTCATTCCCATCTCTGCAGATGTGTTAGCAGTAAAAATGCAGAAGCATAGTTCTTCAAATATTCTTTCATCATCATTTTTATTTACCTGCTTTAATTCCATCTTGTTGTTTTCAAAAAACCAGGAACAAGATTGGTTATAGAATTTATCGAATTCTTTTAGCCTATTAGCTATCCTATTTTTTTTCAGCAAATACTCTTTTTTCAGGTTTCTTATGTGCAGGCTGTCTGATAGTTTTATTGTTTGCATTTTTGGATTATCTCAAATGCCTCAACCAATTAGTTAAATTAATCTGCTCTTCTTTTACAGCCCTTAAGAACAAAACCTGGTCATCTCTTGAGCCAAAGCGGTAAATAGAAATGCCTTTGCATTCGAGCTTGTATGCAAGCATATACGTATTTTTTATATCTTCAACAGTTGCTATGTTTGGCAGCGTGACAGTTTTTGAGACAGCATTGTCAACATGTCTTTGGAATGCTGCCTGTATTTTTACATGATACTCTGGGTTTATGTCATAGGAAACAACAAATGTGTTTCTTATGTTCTTTGGTATGGATTCCATATTCTGTATAGTTCCTTTTTTTGCTATATATTTCATGAAATCTTTATTGTAAAGCTTGTTTTTTTCCATAGTTTCCTTAAAATTTTTATCAACAATCAAAAACTCTGTACCATCATCCAGGATTCTTACAAAGGACAATGCAAATAAAGGTTCAATGCCAAAAGAAGTGTTTGCAATAATACTAATTGATCCTGTAGGGGCTAGAGTAAGCCTTGTAGCGTTTCTTAATGGCAGATGCTTTCCCTTAAAGTGTTTGCTTTTCTTATTGTAAATACTACCATCCCAGTTTGGAAACGTTAGCCTTTGTTTGGCCAAATTCATAGATGCGTTGTCAGCTTCTTTTCTGATGAAAGCAATGAGCTTTTCTGCTGTTTTGACAGCTTTTTCCGAGTTATAAGGGATTTTCAATTTTATGAGCATGTCAGCAAATCCCATTATCCCAAGGCCTATTTTTCTATTTGCATAGACAATCTCTTTTGTTTCAGGATTTGGGTAACGGCACATATCTATGACATTATCAAGGAAATGTATTGCGGTATGGACAACATTTTTTAATTTGTTAAAATTGATATTTCCATTCCCCACCATATTGGAAAGGTTGATAGAACCTAAATTTGCTGATTCATGGGGCAACAATGGCTGTTCACCGCAGCTGTCAGTTGCTTCTAAAATTCCTAAAGAAGGGGTTGGATTGTCTTTGTTTATTTTATCCAGGAATATTATGCCTGGATCTCCAGTTTTATTGGCTGTTTCACATATGAGGTCAAAGATTTTTTCTGCGCTCTCTTCCTTAACCTTTTCTTGTGTCCGGGGGTTAATTAAACTATAGTCCTTGTTTTTCTGGACGGCATTCATGAACTTATCAGTTATAGCTACAGAGATATTGAAATTTTCCAATACTTTTTCCCTAGCCTTAATTGTAACAAATTCTTCTATGTCAGGGTGATCTACGCGTAAAATTCCCATATGAGCGCCACGCCTTAAACCTCCAAGCTTTATTTGCTCTGTAACAGCATCAAAAATTTTCATAAATGATAATGGGCCTGAAGAAAAACCAGTTACAGATTCTATAACATCATATTTTGGCCTTAATTTTGAAAAATTGAAACCAGTTCCAGAGCCTGATTTTGAAATTCTAGCTGCGTAATGCAATGCCTTAAAGATAGAATCCAAATTATCCTCCACTGGCAAGACAAAGCAAGCTGCAAGTTGCTGTAATGATCTTCCAGCGTTAAATAATGTCGGAGAATTAGGCAGGAAATCTAAATTTGCCATTAGATTATAGAATTCCTTTTCTGTTTTTTCTATTCTGCTTTTGACTTTTTTATTTTTCCTCAATAAACTTTTGAATTCTTTTGTTTTTACAATATTGAAATATTCCTGGTTATTTTTATTGTCTAAATTAGGTATTTCATCCTTAAGAAGATATTTTGTGTCGGCTAGTGCTATGTTGTTTGCAACGCGTTTGAATAGGTCCTCTGGCTTTTCAATTACTTTTCCTTCATTATTTTTTTTCAAATACCTTTTTTCCAGTAATTGCAGTGCATTGTTGCTGAATTTTAGTTTTGGCATTTTTTAATACTCAATCCCTTTTCTTGCTTTTATTCCTTTCTGCCATGGATGCTTTATGCCCTTGACCATGGAAACGTAATCCGCTTTTTCAATAATCTCTTGTGGAGCATCTCTTCCGGTAAAAACCAGTTCAACATTGCCATGATTTTCCATTAAATCTATAATGTCTTTTACCTGGATAATGTCCTTATCCAAAATAGTATTTAACTCATCCAAAATTACTAAGTCATAATCTTTGGAGCCTATTATTTTTTTTGCATGATGAAACCCAAGCATAGCAGCTTCTTTTTCCTGCTCATCAGGATTAAATGTGAATTTGCTTCCCTTATCTCTAAATTGGTCAATCTTTTGCTGCCTTTCATTGATTGCATCAACACTGAACTGAATTATTTCCATTCCAGGAAGGTGTTTTTTTATTGTATAAACTTCTCCAGTTGTTCCTGACTTAAGGAATTGTATCATGTAAACTTTTAAGTTGCTTCCCAAGGCTCTTAAAGCAATACCTAATGAAGATGTAGTTTTGCCCTGCCCATCACCTGTTATAACATGAACCAGGCCAAGATGCTCTCTGTCTTCATCACCCTCTACCATTATCTTTCCCTTTATCTTTGTGACCATATTTTTAGGTAAAGATATAGATATATTTAATAGTTTTTGAAAATTTATAGGGACTAATATTTATAAATAGCCTTACACTACCTGGCTTGATGGTGGATAACAATCATGAACCTGAGACTATTTTAGACTTAGAAGGTGGTTTTTTAAATAGGTTCTTAGAAGCAAATCCTGGTCTTGCAGAACTGCCGTTAGATGAAAGAGTTGAGAGGATGATTCTTTCAGGCATTAATCAGCAAACAAGATTTTTCAGGGATGACCAAGCATTCAAAATATTTAGAGATATGATTTTGCCAGCTTATTCTCCGAGCCAGCCCTTAAATGTAGCTTCGGTTGGGTGCTCTGATGGCAGAGAGGCATACTCATTGCTTTTGGAAAATTGGCGTCAAAATGGTAGGTTGAGTTTAGATGCATTTGATGTCAACCCTGCAAATATCGAAACAGCACAAAGAGGGGAATATGATGCCAGCGCAGACCCTTATGAGGGGGAAATGAGACTTTTCGAGGCTTTAGGGCCAGAGGCTAAAAAGGCTTATGAGGTAACTGCTGTGTCTAACAAGGATATACTGGGGCTTAGATTCAATGATAGTCATATAAGAAGAATAAGTTTTAATGATGAAGCGAAAGCGAGAATAAATTTCCAGACTCATAACATATTAAGAGGCTCTCTTCCTCAGCAATATGATGTTGTTTTGCTATTAAACGTTCTAATGCACTATAATCCCTCTGGCAGAAAAATTATATTGGCAAATGTGCATAGAAGCATGAGAGAAGGCGGATGGCTTTTATGTGAAACTGCAGATTGGTCTGATCCCTTCCCTGGAAGAAGACAATATTTCAGAGGGATGGAAGATTTAGACAATTTAGGTTTTGAGAATGCCCCCTCACCATATTTTGAAACTCGGCTTCGTATCCCTCAAGTATATAGAAGAAAAGAGATTTTAAGTCCAGCTCCTTAATAAAATCAAACAAACTTCTTTATCTTTTCCTGTATGTTTTTCATCTCTTCGTCAATGTATTTTTTATGGGACCATTTGATCCTTAATCTGTCGCCTTTGAATCTTGGGATTATATGAATATGTGCATGATCTACCAGCTGGCCAGCTTCCTTACCATTGTTCATGATTATGTTATAGCTTCCATTGCCTATTGACAGGGATAATGCTTTTGTAATTTTTTTTGCTGCCAATATTAAATTTTTTAAATCCTCATCAGAAATGTCAAGCATATTTTCATAATGCTTTTTAGGAACTACCAAACAATGCCCTTTGTTAGCAGGCATAATATCAAGAAAACTTATAACGTTGCTATTTTCGTAAACTTTTGCTGCTGGTATTTTTCCATTGACAATCTTGCAGAAAACACAATCTTCCATTTTTAATCACCAGTTTTTAATTATGAAATTTCATGGGTATTTATATTGTTTTTGATTTTAAAAAATGGACCGGTCGGGATTTGAATTTTCGAATCACAAGCAATTACTTATAATTTCCCGAATTCTTCCCCAAGCCAAGGGGACACGATATTATCCGACAGTTTTCTGTCACCAGATTTCGCCACCGGCCCAATACAATGGAGAAAAAGTACAATGGTTTAAAAACATTATCAATAGATAAGGTGCAATAAAATAAAACCCAATAAAAAATGATACAATATTAAAATAAATAAGAATAATTATAAATAAAAATAGTATACTCCAAAAAATGGATGAAATTCTTTTTCCGCATGATAAGGTAAGGGATATTCAAGACACGGTTATTTCCGATGTTTATGAAGCAATAAAAGATAAAAAAGATATTATAATTCACGCTCCAACTGGTATAGGGAAGACTGCTTCTGTTTTGGCGCCTGCATTGAGTTTTGCTATGGATAAAGATATTACTGTTTTTTTTCTTACATCAAGACAAACACAACATAAGATAGCGGTAGATACACTAAAACAAATAAAGAAAAAGCATGGAAATAATTTTGGGGTTGCCGACATTATTGGCAAAAAATGGATGTGTTTGCAAGGTGTTGAGGGTTTAAATTCTGGAGATTTTATTGATTACTGCAAGAAGCTGAGAGATGAAAATCAATGCGAGTTTTATACAAATACAAGAAAAAAGTCAATGAGGCCTACAATTGTGGCTGAACAAAATCTGAATGAGTTAAAAGTTCTGGGACCTATGCATGTTGGGGAACTGATAGATAACTGCAAAAAACCTAAATTGTGTCCATATGAACTGGTTTCTTTATTGGCTACGGATGCGAAAGTAGTTATTGCTGATTACAACTATATTTTTAATCCCGATATCAGAGACGGGTTGTTTTCTAAAGCTAATAAAAAACTGGAAAGTTCAATAATTATAATTGATGAGGGGCATAATTTACCTTCTAGGGCTAGAGAACTGCTAACTGCAAAGCTCTCTACTTTCATTATTGATAGAGCAATTAAGGAAGCAAATAAGTTTGAATTCTTTAATGTGCTTTCCATATTAAAAAATTTAAAAGATATTTTCAACGAATTGGGTTTTGACCTTAACTTCAATAAGGAAGAGAAATTAATAAGGAAATATGAATTCGTGGATAAAATCAATGGAAATGGAGAATATGAAGATTATATCTCTGAACTTACCCACACAGGGGATTTAATAAGAGAAAAACAAAAACAAAGTTATGTTGGAAGTATTGGCAAGTTTCTAGAGGCATGGCTTAATGATGATAATGGTTTTGCAAGGATACTTAAGAAAGATTTTATTAACAATAATTTAATTTTGAATTACAGGTGTTTGGATCCATCCTTAATTACAAAAGATGTAATTGAGAGAAGTTATTGCGCAATAATAATGTCAGGAACTTTAACTCCTACTTCAATGTATAAGGATATTTTAGGTTTTGATGATGGGGTTGAGAAGGTTTATTCTAATCCTTTTCCAAAAAGCAACAGGTTGTGCTTAATTGTGCCAGAGACTACAACAAAGTTTACAAGAAGGAACAGTAAGGAATATATGAAAATAGCAGAGGTTTGCAATAAAATTGTAAACAAGGTTCCGGGGAATGTTGCCTTGTTTTTCCCAAGCTATGGGTTGAGGGACAAAGTCTACAAGAATTTTTATGGCATATGCAATAAAAAGATGCTTATTGAGAAGCAAAATTTAAGCAAGGAAGAAAAAGAAAAAATATTGGAAGAATTTAAGGAAAATAAGGATAAGGGTGCTGTTTTATTAGCAGTTTCAACAGGGAATTTTGGCGAGGGTATAGATTTGCCAGGAGATTTTTTGAAAGGGGTTGTTATTGTTGGACTACCATTAGAAAAGCCTGATTTGGAGACTAAGGAATTGATAGATTACTATGAGGAAAAGTATGCTAATGGTTTTGATTATGGGTATATCTTTCCTGCAATAACCAAATGTCTGCAAAACGCAGGTAGATGCATAAGGTCAGAAACTGATAAAGGTGTTATTGTGTTTTTGGATGAGAGATTTGCATGGCAGAATTATATCAGATGTTTGCCAGAGGACATGGATTTCAAGATTTCTAAAGTATATGAAGATAGAATTAAAGGTTTTTTTGGTTCTTGAAGATGAAATTAATTTGCTTTATAAATCAAAATATTTAAATATAGTATTTCACCTCAATTTTAAATGGAATATGATACTGCAAAAGAGAAAACTAAATTCAAAGATCTTAAAGAGCGCATAAATTTCTACTTTGAAAATGTTGAAAGTCTTCCAGGCACTATAATAGATTCTAGTATCATAGCTTTAATATTGATTTCAAGCACAATATATGTGGCCCTTACGCATCCTCTTCCTGATTTCTTAGTATCTATTCTGGAAATTGCAGATGCTGTAATTATGATAATATTCAGTGTAGAGTATTTATTAAGATTCTGGACCGCTGAAAAGAAGATAAAGCATTTCTTCAGCATATACTCAATCATTGACCTTGTTGTTATACTTCCGTTCTATTTTGGATTGGCAGGCTTGGGTTTTTTAAGGATATTGAGAGTTTTCAGGATTTTAAGATTGCTAAGATTCATCAAAAGAATACATTTAATTGCAAGAATACCTAATGAGGATGTATATGTTTTAATTAATATAGCTTTTACAGTTTTTTCAATAGTTTTTGTGTTTTCTGGTTTGTTTTATTTCACAGAGCATCGAGCGAATCCAGAAATCATAGCAACATTTTTTGATGCAATTTATTATTCAATTGTTACAATGTCGACAGTAGGTTTTGGAGATATCATACCTATTTCAACAGAAGGACGTGTAGTCACTATTATCATGATAGCTAGTGCGATAATATTAATTCCGTGGCAGATAAGCGTTTTTCTAAAAAGGATTATACGCACAGCAACAAAGGTAAGAGTTAAATGCCAAAAATGCGGCTTACAGCATCATGACAAAGATGCTATACATTGCAAAGACTGTGGGTGTACATTGTTTAATCCTGATAGGAAGGGATAATTTTGATTTATAGTTCTTACAGGCATACTAATTCCTAAACTAGTATACAAAAACGTAACATTTATATAGGTGTTCTAGTATATAGCCTCCTTATAAGGTAAAATGGTTATATTATTTGACAGGTTTAACTTACCTGAGGATATATTTGAGGTTATTTTTGCTACAAAGCAGCAGATTATAGTAGCTAAATTGTTAATCGCAATGATAAAGGAAAACGAGGGAGAGATAAATAAAACAGAAATGTCATTATTTGCTACTAAGCTGCATGAAGGAAATTTAATTACTACATTAATAGAAGAGCCACCTTACAAGGGCAAGAAG
>JASMFO010000069.1 GCA_030751755.1 Candidatus Woesearchaeota archaeon | reverse complement strand
TAACTTTTGGAATTAATACTATTTTTCCATTATTTTTTTCCACAGCATCTTTCTCAATTATCTGGTTTATATTGTAGTCACCACCTTTGGCGTGGATACTTGGCTTTATTTCCTCAAGAAATTTTATTGGAGTCTCCTCATTAAATATCGCTACATAGTCAACGCATTCTAAAGTAGCCAAAGCTTCTACTCTGTCTTTTTCATTATTTAACGGCCTTTTTGGGCCTTTAATTCTCTTTGTAGAAAAATCTGAATTTACAGCCACAATTAAAACATCTCCAAGCTTTTTCGCTTCTTGCAAATATCTTATATGGCCAATATGCAGAATATCAAATACACCATTTGTAGTTATGACTATTTTATTCTGGTTTCTTAATTCTTCTGAAATATCTTTTAATTCGCTGATGGTATTTATTTTTTCATTAGTCATTTTAATCATTCTTTATTATGAATTTTGCTGCTTCCATAAAATTTTCTGCAATGAAATCCGGCTTTGCCAAGTCCTCTGAATGCTTTTTTCCATGGCCGGTAAGCAAATACACTGCTCTTGTTCCCATTCTTTTGCCAAGTTCAATATCACTTGGATGGTCACCAATAATCCAGGATTTTTCTATGTCAATATCAAAGTCCCGTCTTGCTTGCTGTATATTTTTTGTTTCCGGCTTTCTGCAGTCACAGTTATCTTCTGGAATGTGCGAACAAAAATATATTTTTTTAATCTCTATGTTTTCTTTTTTCAGTTCATCGATTAGTTTTTCATTGAATTTATGCATGTCTTCTTCTGTATATACCCCACGACCAATGCCAGACTGATTTGTTATAATGACAAAAATAAAATCTTTTGACAATAACTTTAATCCTTCTATTACTCCAGGAAGCAGTTTAAAGTCTTCCGTTTTGTAGACATAGTCCTTGTCTTCATTTAAAGTTCCATCTCTGTCTAAAATAACAGCTTTATGCATTTTCAATACTTTTCCTCAATTCTTCTATGCTTACAGTCGATGTTCCTATTTTTCCTACCGTAATACCTGCAGCATGATTTGCAATAACAGCAGCTTCCCCAAATGATGCTCCTGATGCCAAAGCTAACGTTAAGGTAGCTGCAGAAGTATCACCAGCACCAACAATATCATAGACTTCTTTTGCGAATGTTGGTATGATTGTTACTTTTTCATCTTTCTCAAACAATGACATGCCTTTTTCCCCTTTGGTTATAAGGATAGTGCTGTTCAATTCCCCCAGTAATTTTTTGCCCATTTTCTCTATATCAACATCGGAAAGATATTCTTCAGCAAGACCTGTCATCTCATGAGCTTCCTTATGATTTGGAGTTATCAAAGTGGCATTTTTGTAGAACCCTTTGTGCTTTGGTTTAGGGTCAATTACAACGATTTTATTTTTTTCTTTGCAAAGCGCAATTAATTTTTCCATCAGGTTTTTTGTTATTGTACCTTTTGCATAATCAGAAATAATAATAGCATCAATTTCATCCAATTTTTTTGAGACAAAATCAAAAATGCTGTTTTCTGTGTTAGCATCTACATAACCTTTCTTTTCATAATCAAATCTCAATAACTGTTGGTTCCTTCCAAATACTCTTACTTTTCTTATGGTCCTTTTGTTTTCATCAATGATTAAACCATTTACATCCACATTTCTTTTTTCAAGTTCTTTAATTAGCTCTTTTTTGGTGTTATCATTACCAACAACACCGACTATGAATGATTTTGCACTTAAAGCCGCTATATTATTAGCAACGTTTGCTGCTCCGCCTGGAACATAGCTTTCCCTGGTAACATTAACAATCTGTACAGGAGCCTCCGGGCTTATTCTTGAAACATCTCCCCAGATGTATTTGTCCAGCATTACATCTCCTAAAATCAATATTTTTTTATTCTTGAATTGTTCAATAACTTTTAGTAAATTATTCATTGTTCCCACCCATATTTATCTAAAAAATTGAAATAATCTTTTATACCCTCTTTTAATGACCATTTTGCTTTAAAGCCAATAAGATTCTCAGCTTTTGTTGTGTCTGCTTGTGTATTGCTTTGGTAAGTTTTTGGATCATAAGACATATCAAAATATTCTGTTTTAAGGTCTTTTTCTAAAACTTCATTAAGAACATTTACTAGTTCATTAAAAGTGGTTCCTATGCCGGTTCCTACGTTAACTATGCAGCTTTTTTTTGCATCTACTGCTTTGATTGTAGCATCAACAGCATCTTTGACATAGATATGGTCTCTTATTTGCTCTCCAAATTTAAAGATTCTTGGTTTCCTGTTAAATTTTATCTGCTTGCCTAAATGATAAGCCATAGATGCTGCACGATTTTTGTATGCTTCTCTTGGACCAAATACATTGAAATACCTCAAACCTACAATATACATCTTATCAAATAATTTAGAGGCAATATTATCCATTTCTAATTTTGATTTTCCATATGCACTTAGAGTTTCTTTTTCCTGGCCCTCTTTCATTGGAACTGGGCCATTTCCATACAATCCAGCAGTAGAGGCATAGATTAACTTGACATTGTTTTTTTGTGCCAGATTTATTATATTTTTGAAGCCTTGGATGTTTTTGTTATAAGTCTCTTCATCATTTGGATGCCTTGGGTCTGTTATTGCAGCTTCATGGAATATAACATCAAATTTCTCATTCAGCTCAAGAGGTTCAGAAACATCTTTTTCAATTATTTTTCCTTTAAAATTATCTAAATTATTTTTATTTCCAGAAAGCATGGTGTCTACTACTACAACTTCATGACCCTGCTTTTCCAGCTCTAAGGCAAGATTAGAGCCTATAAATCCAGCACCACCTGTAACTAAGCATTTCATTCTGGCAGCTCCAGCTTATTCAAGTCAACCTTTCCCGATATCTCATCTCTGTAAGAATCAGAATCTTCATGATGTGTTGAGAATTCCATTATTTCGCTGTTTTCCAAACCAGTAAAGCGGTGTTTTGTGTCTGGTTCAATTAGAATTGAGTGTCCTGTAAGCATTATATACTTTTTATCTCCTATTTCCATCAAAACCTTGCCTGCCAATATGTAGAAGGTTTCATCTTTGTTTTTATGGAAATGCATTGAGCATCTGAAGCCTTTGTTTAGAATCAACCTTTTTCCACAATAATCCCTATTAGTAATCCAGATCTCTTTTCCCCATTCTTTCTTTACTTCTTTATAATTTGTTATCATAGTATGAATAGTTCATACTCATAATATATAAACCTTTCGTTAATAAATATATGCTATAGTATATACTAAAATAGAAAAGTATAAAAAGTATGAATTTATACTACTATTTCACACCATGGCAAAGCCCAAAATTGCTATAAGTCTGGACAAATCTTTGCTGGATTTAGTGGACAGCAAGGTGGATGGCTCTGTAATAAGGTCAAGAAGCCAGGCAATGGAATTTTTTCTAAAAAAAGGTTTGCAGGAACAGTCAATAAATACTGCAGTTTTATTGATAAAAGGAGAGCATCAAAAAAATTTGTTAAAGAAATTAAAAGGAAAAACATTAATAAAAAATCAATTAGAATTTTTTGCACAGCATGGTATAAATAATCTTTATATTATTACTCAGCATACTAAAAATATTAATTTATTACTAAATGAAATTTCAGAGTCAAATATTAATGTTGAAATAATTGAAACTAATGCAAGGGGAAATGCAGAAGCATTACAAGTTGTAAAAGGTAAAGTAAAAAATAGTTTTATAGTAATGTCTGGGGATACTTACAATAGTTTTGACTTATTAAAAATGATAAAGAAGCATCTTGAGCTTGATAAAATGGCTACAATGGGGTTGATGACAAGAGAAAAAACTATCGGTTACGGAACTGCTATCTTAGATGGTGATTTTATTGTAGATTTCCAAGAGAAACCTAAACAGAATTCAACGAATATAGTCAATGCTGGAATTTATATCTTCAAGCCAGAGATTTTTGAATTGTTTGAGAATGTTAACAGCTTAGAGAAAGATTTATTTCCTAAGTTAGCAAGATTAAAACAGCTTATTGGGTTTTTTACATATGGGGAATATGAGCATTTAGAATAATTATTTTTTTCTCCTCTTCATAACCTTATCCACTATAGAAACAACATCAGAAACTTGTATCTTTTTTACACATGCGTTTTCAATTCCAAACTTACATTCACCAACTTCTGCTTTATGGACATTGATGCACGCATTTTGATTGTTTTTTTTGTAGATTGAATAATTGTTTTTTCCAAATGGCGCAAATCTTACAGGGAGATTACATCCAAACAAACCTATTGTTTTTACGCCTTGTGCGGCAGCTACATGCATTGGCCCCGAGTCATTTCCAATAAATAATTTACAAAGACTTACAAAATAAAACATTTCTTTTACATTAATTAATCCGGCAACATTAAAAGATTTATTATTTTTTTCAATTGCTTTTTGTAATTTATTAATTAAATCTTTTTCTTCATTATTGCCAATTAAAAATATTTTTGCATTGTACTTTTTTATCAATTGATTAGCTAATTGAGCAAACCTATCTTTTGGCCACATTCGGGATTTTGATGATTCAGCTGCACCAACTCCAAAACCAACAAGAAAATCCTTTTTCCCAATATTGTATTTTTTCAATAATTTTTCAACATTGTTTTTATCCTTGTTAGAATAATTTAGTTTTGACAATTTTTCAACTGTTTTCTTAATTCCTAATGGCTTTAATAAATCCAAAAATGTGTAAACAACATGCTGTTTGTCATTGTAATCCACCGTTTCAGTATATAGTGTAGATCTTATTCCATGGGAAAATCCAATCCTTCGCTTTCCTACAAAAAATGCAATGATAGAGGAAATATTAAGATATTCTTCCATATCTATTACTAAGTCATATTTTTTGAAATTAAGAGACATGAAAAGTTTAATGGAAATTGGATTTAATTTCAAGACTTTTACATTATTAATATTTTTATTATTAAAATAAACCCCTTCGTTCCTGTTTGTGACTAAAATGTATATATTGCTTTTTTTGTATTTCTGCCTTAGCGCTTCTATTGCAGGTAATGTCAAAATGGTCTCTCCAAGGCCCCATAATTGTATGACAAGAATATTTTTAGGAACATCTATTTTTTTGTTTCCGAATATATTGAATATAGACAAGAATAGACAAGACAAGTAGCAAACATATTTATCCAGAAATTTTATGAAATTAACAGGTGCCATTTATTTTCTTTTTATTGCTATATTCCTGACTACTTCCTCAAGTTTTATTTGGTTTTTTCTTGCAATGGTGTAAGTGTAGAAAACAACAAATATCAGGAAAAGAAATCCTGTAATTATAAAAAAGTCCAATGCCCTTCCAATGTTCAATGTATCAAGCAACGGATCCAGAATTTGCGGAAATAGAGTAATGATTACAAATAAACTCCAGAATGCGAACCAGAAGCTGTACTCTTTTATTGTAAACTCCTTTTTTTTATACTGCAGGAATGTATAATACATCATAAAAAATCCAAATAAAACGCCCAAAATTTGAATGCCGAGTATATTTACCATTTTTACCTAAATATTATTGAATTTCCAAAGCAATAAATTAAAGATGATTTTTATTCCATCAAGTATAGTCGTGCCTTTATACTTATCCGAGTAAATTGTCTCTATAGGAATTTCTTTGTATGATAACTTGTATTTCCCTATCTTTGCTATCATCTCACTTTCCATGCTATAATCAGATGCTTTCCATCTTAATTTTTTATAAGCTTTTGCAGTAAAAGCACGATAGCCGCACTGACTATCTTTGATTTTTATCCCATATAAAAAATTTATTGTTTTGTTGATAAACAAATTTCC
>JASMFO010000068.1 GCA_030751755.1 Candidatus Woesearchaeota archaeon | reverse complement strand
CTTCCTTATCTGTTTTTAACTTCAAATCATTAAAAAATACTTTTCCTTGCCTAGATTCAATCTTCAATTTTTGAAAACTGTCAAAACTTAATTCTTTGTTGGAATTTTCCAAATTACCAAATCTGACATCATCTCCTGGTTCTGATTGCTTTACAGTTAATAATCCAACATTCCCTTTATTGTCTTCTGCTGCCAATAACATTCCCTGGCTCTCTATGCCCCTTAACTTCGCATGCTTTAGGTTTGTCACAACTATTATTTTTTTGTTTTTCATTTCACCCTTTGAATAAAATTCTTTTATTCCAGCGACTAACTGCTTTTTTTCTGTTCCAAGATTAATCTGCAAGACATAAAGCTTATCAGCATTTGGGTGGTCCTTTACTTCAATAATTTCCGCAACCTTAAGGTTCAATGGGGAAAGTTCTTCTTTAGCCTCTTCAATCTTCCTTACCAATATTTTTTCTTTCCCAATTTTATGATTTTTCAAATCAAAACCGATGTCTTTCCATTTTAGTTCTTTTATATTTAACTGCTTTCGAAGTTCAGAAGAAAACTGAGGCAATATAGGCTCTATTAAAATGCTTAAATTCTTTGCAATATTTACGCATAATGAACAAATCTTCTGCACCTTATCCTTATCTTCTTTAATCAAAGCCCAGGGCTCATTTTTCTGGAAATACTTATTTCCGATATCAGAAATCAATAATATTTCATTAACTGCAGAATTAAAGTTTAGTTCATTATAATTTTTTTCAATGGCTTTTATTTTCTTATTGATATCGTCAATTAGGGTTTTATCATTGTCTATGGCTTTTATTTTTCCATCAAAATTTTTATTGACAAAACTGATTATCCTATAGCAGAAATTCCCTAGATTGCCAACCAATTCATTGTTAATTCTATCCCTAAATTCATCTAAATTAAGGTCTATGTCTGCAAGCTTCTTTGACAGAACATTGGCATAATAATACCTCAAATGCTCTGCATCATATTTTTTTAAAAAGTCTTTTGCAGTAAAGAATGTGCCACGTGATTTTGACATTTTTTCATTATTTACAGTCAAAAACCCATGTACAAATATACTTTCAGGAAGATTAAAGCCAGAGGCATGCAGCATGGCTGGCCAGAATAAGAAGTGGAAATAAGTTATATCCTTGCCGATGAAATGTACTATTTTGCTTTCGTTCCATGCTTTTTCTGTTTTTTTTGTATCTTTATTCAGGTAGTTTGCCAAACTTGAAATATATCCTATTGGAGCGTCCAGCCAAACATAATAATATTTGTTTTTTTCTCCAGGAATCTTAAAACCGAAATAAGGTCCGTCTCTTGAAACGTTCCAGTCTTCCAGGCCTTCCTTAATCCAGTTAAGAACAAAATTCTTGATTTCCTGCTGGAAATTCTCATTTTTGCTGATGTATCTTTTAAGAAAATCTGAAAGTTTGCTTAATTTAAAAAAATAGTGCTCTGATTTCTTTCTTACAGGCCTGTTCTTGCATATTGTACAGTAAGGCTCAATCAAATCAATTGTTTTATACGTAGCATTGCACGCCTCGCATACATCACCATACTGGTCAGGGGAGTTGCATTTTGGGCATTTACCCTTTACATATCTGTCTGGCAGTGTTCTCTTACAATTTCCACAATATGTTACCTCGATTTCTTTTTTATAAATAAATCCTTTTTTCTTCAGCCTTTCAAATATTAAATCAGAGAAATATTTATTTTCCTTGCTATTAGTTGAGTAGTAGCTGTCAAAGCTTATATAAAATCTGTTGAAATCTTCTAAATGTTCTTTATAGAACTTCTGAATTAACTGCTCCGGTTTTATTCCTAAATTGCGGGCTTTTACCTCTATTGGGGTCCCATGTGTATCATCAGCGCAGCAGTAAATCGCATCCTTGCCTATTAATTTCAAAAATCTTACAAATATATCTGTCTGAATATATTCTACTAAATGGCCGATATGTATTGGTCCGTTTGCATACGGAAGTGCTGAAGTTACAATTATTTTCTGCCCTTTGAATTTTACCACCTACAATAAAGAAAAAATGAGTGTTTAAAAATGTTTGCGAACAGTGAAAATGTTCATATTAGAAAATTTTATAAAGTTGTTGTATGAGTAAACATCTATGGCAAAGTGGGATAAAACACAACTTATGGAACGAAGACTTGAAGGAAAATTAGAAAGAAGATTTATGGGTTTAGGTGGTTTATTTTATGAAGGCAGGTTTGTAATACATCGCAATACTAGGATTGATGGTGGAGTTTGTTTGGGTCAGGGGGTAAGAGAAGCAATAGTTGTCGATTCAACGAAATATCCCATGATTAACGCAGTATATAGAAAATTAGAAACCATGATTAAAGGTAAAGACACGATTCTTTCCTCAGTATATACTCTGGTTGACAAAACATTAAAATACGATGAGAAATTTGCTCTGAAAATAGATAAAAAATATCCTGATAAAAAAGTATCTCTGGATTTGTTTATTATTAATAGAAAGGGAGTTTGCAGACACATGGCCTTGTTATGTGGAGTTTTATTAGAAAAGTTGCATAATTCTGGAATTATTAGAGGAAAACCAAGCATAGATCGGAATCATATTCCAATGGTTGGTGGTCATGCATGGTGCCGTTATACTAATTCTGTGGGCGACGTCTTCATTTTAGATGTAGCTCAACATTTTTTAGGGAGGTTAGACAAGCATGAAAAGAATGTTAAGATAGATAGTTACAAAATTTGGGAATATTATAGGCCGGAGTAGCTTGTTAGATTCATCTACCTTTCTTCTTACTACCTTTCATCTTCTTAGTAATTCCTATTTTCTTATTGCATTTTCCACATTCAAAAATATAGGAAGGAACTCCTTCAAAAGTTTTTCTTGCATATTCTGTTGTTGTTTCTGACTCATTTCCACAATAAGGGCATTTATACTGGATTTCTACTTTTAATTTTG
>JASMFO010000067.1 GCA_030751755.1 Candidatus Woesearchaeota archaeon | reverse complement strand
CTGTAAGTTCCTTCTGTGTCAATCAACTGGGTTACATCATTATACAAAGTCCTAAACCTTTTGATGTTCTTTTTATCTATATTGCTGACATATTCTTTTTCTATTGAAGATATTACTTCTCTGTTGGCTGCAAGTGCCTTGTGGAAATATATAAGGGTCTTTTTTACGGAAAAAATGTTTCTAACAGAGATCTTATCAGGCTTTTCAATAACATGGTCTTCTATGCTATCCATTTTTTCCTCTAACATATCGAGTATTGAAAAATATGCGTTTAAAACCTCGTCAAGAAGCCGGTAAGTGAAAAAACTTATACCTTTGTCATGCATGTCAATTTTTTTTGAATCAATTAGTTGCTTTATTTTTTGAACAGAATTTATTTTTTTTAGTGTAATTGTAACTATATTATTCTTATCTTTTGAAATAAAAATAGATAAAGGTGTTGTAAGAATTTCATCTTGTTCTATTATTGGTGTTCTTACAATTATTAAAGAATATTTTTCCAGATCAGAAACTTTGGGCCTTTCATTTCCATCCAAAACATTTTTCAGATCATTTAAAGGTATTTTTGCTTTTTCTGAAAGGTATTTTAATTCTTTTTTTGTTGGGTTTGTACAGTCAGCCCAGCAGATTGAGGAACTACTTAAGTCATTCAAAGAGCCTGCTTTTACACCTCCTTTTTGAAATTTATAAACCCTAAGCATCTAGACTTAAAATTTAATTTAGTATATTTAAATCTTTTGCAGTATTTTTTGTTTTTAATGATATTGAGTATAGTCCATATTTAATCCATATTTAATCCATATCGCTTTGTTTTATTAGAAATTTTTATTGATGTACAATAAATTAAATATTAGTTGTTGAATACCTATGCAATAAAGGGTTTATAGATGAAGATAAATAAAAATTTATTAATTGTATTAATTTTATTTGCAGTTATCTTAATAAGTTATAGCAATATTTTTCAGAATGAGTTTGCTTGGGACGACCAGTATTTTATTGTTGACAATATCCATATCAAGGAATTAAAAAATGTTCCAGGCTTTTTTACAGAACCCTCAACTGGCAACTTATACAGGCCTTTGAGAAGCGTTTTCTATACTTTAAATTATCAGATATGGAATCTTAATCCTTTTGGCTACCATCTTAACAGCTTGCTTCTGCATTTTTTTGTTACCCTTTTATTATTTTTTATAACAGTAAAAATTACAAAAAAAACTGGATTTTCCTTTGTTGCTGCATTATTTTTTGCAGCCCATCCAGTGCATACTGCAAGGATAACAAACATGACTGCAGGATTTGATGTTTTTGGTATTCTTTTTTTATTATTGTCATTCTTTTTTTATATTATTTTTTCAAAAAATGAAAAAAATAATTATTATTTTTTATCTATTGCATTTTATCTGTTTGCACTGTTCTCGACAGAAGAGGCCATAACATTGATTTTGATTTTATTTTTCTATGATTTCTCATTTAACTATAAAATTAATTTAAACAATATTAGACTATTATTTAAAAAATATATTCCCTATATCATTATAACAATTTTTTATTTGATTGTAAGATTTTTGGTTGTAGGCCAAGTTGGAAGGACAGAAGCATATTTTCAGCAAAGTTTCTTTGGAACATTCTTGACAACAATTAAGATATTTGTGGAGTATGTTGCTATTTCGTTTTTTCCATTCAACCTAACTATAGAAAGGGTTGTGGGGTTTGAAACAACCTTGCTGAGTATGAGTTTTATAATTTCCCTTCTTGCTTTATTACTAATTTTCTTCTTTTTTATTAAATCTTATGATAAATCAAAAATATTGTTTTTTTCTATTGGATGGTTTTTTATCACATTGCTGCCTTTCTCTAATTTAGTGCCTCAGAATACCATTATGGCTGATAGGTACTTGTATTTATCATCTTATGGTTTTTGTTTGTTCCTGACATTTTTGATTTTTAGGATAAACAATATAGAATTCATTAGAAGATATTCTAAAGCAATTATTATAATTTTGGTTGTATTAATTGTGGGCGCTTATACGGTCTCGACGATACAAAGAAATGCTGAATGGAGGGACAATTTTATCCTATTGAGCACAACTGTTGAAGAAAATCCATTTGGAACAAGAGCACATCAGGCATTGGCTCTGCACTACAGAAGTCTTGGGGATTATGAAATTGCTGCAAAATATGCTTCTAGGGCAATAGAATTAAGCAGCGGAAATTATCATGCGTATGAGAATTTAGGGACCATAAATGCATATCAAAAAAAATATGATGCTGCAATCCCTTATTATGAGAAATCCCTTGAGATGAATCCTGATTTTTATCTGGCCAATAATAATTTGGGGTTGGTCTATAGTTATATCGGCGATTTTAATGCTTCAATATTCTATCTTAAGAAGATCATTGAAATTGAGCCTAAGCTGTCAAAGGCTTACAATGATTTGGGTACTGTTTACGCACAGATAGGAGAATTTGATTTAGCCATTGAGAATATGGAACAATCAATTGAGATTAACCCCTATCAAATTGATTATTATTATAATTTGGCTGTAATCTATGAATTTTTAGAGAATGATGAGAAGGCTAAAGAGTTGTTGCTTGAGGCTTTGGATATAGAGCCGGAGAGCGTGAAAATAAAAAAGAAACTTTCTGGATTAAAACAATAAGGGAGCCTTTACTTAACTTCTAACACAGCGCACCATCCATCCTCATAAACTGCTTTGTAATTTTCTTTATGCTCTACAATGTAATTAAATAACTGTACATCCTGCTTTACTTTTCCTGAGAATACATAATCCGGACTATAATCTTTTACTATGTAATCTATGTCCTCTTTTACAGTTCCCTGCAATATGCTCATGTACCTTTCAAATTGTTCGGGGTTGTATAAATACGAATAAGTGAGGTCTATCCCATGAGTATAAGTTAAATCAGAATTCTTAAAAAACAGATAAGGAAATGCATAAGCATTTGTAAAAATTAAGGAATTTTTTGGAATATTGTTTTTCATCCACTCTGCACAATTGTCATAATTATAGAGAAAATCATTATCAATAACTTTGTCTCTTAACAGAATAAAATTTCCAATTCCAATAAAAATCAATACTAATACGGCAATTATTTTGATACTTTTAAAGAACTTATCCTTATTAAATTTATAAGAAAAATCATTGAATAAAAAAGCAAATGCAAGGATTGAGAAAGGAACTAAATATTCCTGCATCCTTCTTGATAAAATTGTATAAGCAAGGAAAAATATTGTTAATGAAAAGTATAGTGATTGTATTTTAGTAATTTTTTTATTCTTGATCAAAATAAAAATTGAAACAAGAAAATAAAGCAAAACCAAAATATTATTTTTCATAAATTCAAAAAAAGCCCATGGTTTCCATTCAACATTGAATAAATTTGCCAGGAGATTTACCTTAAATATTTGAGCATATAGCATTGATATGTTGCTGGGAAAATATGGATTGATTACTAACCCCAAAATTACTCCAATAAAGGGATACAATAAAATTTTATGATCAAGTTTTTTTAAGAATATTTTTTCTAAAATGAAATATAATGAAATTAAAATTAATTGAAACACAAAACTGCTGTGTAGCAAGACGAAAATCAAAGACGTTAAAGCCAAAAGCAAATATTTTTTTCTTTGCAAAAAATAAATTGTCAAAATCAACAGTGCAATGACCAGAGGCATTTGCCTTGGCAGTAGAAAGCGGCTCATTAAGCTTGCAGAGGTAAATAAATAAAGCAAGGTCCAGAAAAATGCATATTTTATTTTATTTTGAGTTAAAAACCAGTAGAAGACAGCGAATGCTATTGTCGAAAATAAAATTGAAGCAATTTTTGCCCCAAAATTTAGATCAAAAAAAGTGAAAGGAATAAGCAAAATTCTGAAAAGTATCTGGATATCTGCATAATTATTGGAAAAGATTGTATATACAGCCCAGGGAAATTCTTTAATAAAGCCATGCTGTTTTATTATATCTGCAGTTTTTATATGGTAATAGCCGTCAAAGCCTATTATATCGGGGACAGTGAACTGCATTATGCTGAAAATAATAAGAAAAGCAACGAAAGCAAATGTTATTCTGTTCTTGGTTTGCATTTAATAATACATAATAAGAGGTATTGTATAAATATATTATGGGTGTGGTGTATAAATATATGATATAGACTATACTTAGAAGCAAAAATTTATAAATGGCAATTGACAAATACGAGTTATAATCATTAAAGTTTGAGCATTGAAGTGCTATAAACTTATATAATGAAATATATATATTCCAAGAGGTGACGTAACCGTAACATTTAAATATGATTGGTCGCATTCATGTTGCTAGGAAACTTAGCTATAAGAGTTTCCTCTATATATAAAAAAAATAAAGATAAAAAATAACACGAGGAGGTGTTAGTTAAGATGGAATTTAAAAAAACAATAAAAAGGATTTCTGCTCTAGGTATTGGAGCATCTATGGTTGGGGCTACTATTTTCGGAGGAATGGCTGCTGAATTAGCAGACTATCCAAGCCAATTTATAAAAGATGGTAAATTTACTGGAGTTCTAGTTGTAGGAGATAGTGCTGCAGCAGAAGATGTTATAGGCGTTTCAGATATAGCTGTAAGTCTACAATTTGCAGCAACAAAGCCAGTTAGTGTTACATCATCTGGAGGCGTTAGTGCAGAAGGAGATGCTTGGAAAGTTGGAACATCAACAAAAATTTTGGAAATGAGTGAGAATCTTGCCTCAGGCACTAATAGAGAGACATTAAGGAACATAACCACCTATATTGATGATAGTGAATTAGATGCTTTGGCATCTGGAACAGTTTCAAATGGAAAGGGAGATGCACCATATAACCAGTACCTATATTTGCTAGGGCCTGCTACAGGTGTTAGTTCAGGTTATGTGGTCTATGCAGAAAATGGTGATGATGTTACAGCAGATTTCCTGTACTTTGAAACAGGAGATGAAATAGGAAGGTATTTGTTAGAGTTTACAACTGCCCTTGAATCAGATGTTGATGATAGTACAGGCGCAGCAACAACAACAGGACTTTTCCTAACAGACTTTGAAGATACTGAGCTTACGATGTTTGGGAAAGATTATACAATTGTCCAGGCAAAAAGAACTGGTGCTGTTGGTAACAACATAAAGTTAATTTTAATGGGAGGAGCAGTAAAAGACACATTGACGGAAGGCGACACAAAAACGTATGATATTGACGGAACTCCCTATGAGGTTTCACTGGATTATGTAGATTCAAACAGCGCTAAGTTTACAATTAATGGAGAGGGAACAAGAGATTTGCTTGATGGAGAGACAGACAAACTTGATGATGGAACAACATTAGGTGTATCAGATATATTGTACCAGGCATATGCTGGTGGTGTGCATAAAGCATCATTTTTCCTGGGAGCTCAAAAAGTAGAGCTAAAGGACACTACTATAACTGATGTTGTTTCAAGCAACAACCTTAAGGTTGATGACAACACTATTGATGACGCATCTGTTATTATTGAAGGAACTGATGACAACGCCACATTTAAGATAAACAGAATACATGTAAACATGACAGCAGATGATGACTTTTTTGTGCCTGTTGGCGGTAAATTAAGCGAAAATCCTGAATTAGCAGAGCCAGAAGTAATATTTACCAATAACTGGGATATTGAGTATAAAGGCTTATCGGAAGTAGAAGTTGAGACAATTGAATTAACTACAAGCGGTAACAAGAAATACAAATTGAAGTTTAAGGATGGAGATGGAGAAGAAGTAAGTCTTCCAATAGCAGAAGCCATTTCGAGTGGAGTAGTGCATTTTGGAGAAAAGGACAAGGCACTGATTAATGCAGAAAACATGACAATAACAAAGAATGATTATGTCCTTTTAACCGATACTACGTCAGGAAGTGATAGGGGAGAAAGAAAAACCTATGCATTGCAGTATAAGGGTGCTGATAAGTCAAGCGCAGACAACCCTGTGTTGAAATTTAAGAATTTAGGAAATGGAGAGACAATAGAGCAGTCATATTCGGCAGCAACTACACTTGATGGTGGAACAGGAGGGGTTGGTGGAAAACTAGCTACTCTAAAACTTGGTGGTGCAGACTACAATGTATTCAATTCATCTTCAATTAAGAGCAATGACTTTTCTATCTTGATTGACCAGGATGCAGATGGTGCAATTGAAAATGTTAAATCAAGAAGTGTTGCAGCCGCCGTTAATGGTACTAACCAAATAAACATAACCACCTGGAGTGGAATGGAGATTGGGATACAGAACGGTACATCCGCAACATCAAACGGCATTCTCTTGACGTTTAAAACACCAGACAATAGTAGAGATGGGACTAGTACACAAGATAACGTGGAAAGTCTGCAAGCAACGGATTACGGAGTTAATATAAGTTCTGACACAAATACCAAAGTAGCAATAGCTGTGCTACAAGGTTATGGAAGTGGCGCTGGTGGGACATATCTTAGTGAGAAAACACCTGATTCAGAAACAGATGTACAGTATTCATATACATCTTATGGAACTTTCATAACAAGAGAGAGTCCATCAAGTGAGCCAGGAACACTGACGATAGAGCATCCAACTACACAAAGAGAAGCTTTGGTTTACATAACAGCTAAAGGAACAACCTTTAGCACAGCAGTAGCAACTACAACTGATGCTGTTACAGTGCAAAGAATTAGTGTTGGAGCAACTAAGCTTGCTTCAGAGGTTGCAAACATCAATGCTGTTAACTCAATTTTGGTTGGAGGACCTTGTGCTAATGCAGCAGCAGCAACAGTAATGAAAATAGGAGCAGACTGTACAGCAGGCTTTGAGCCTGGTGTAGGATTGGTACAAGTCTTTGATGTAAACGGAAATGTTGCAATGCTAGTAGCCGGTTATTCTGCAGCAGATACAAGAAATGCAGCAGCAGTAGTTTCTAACTATGGAGACTATGATCTAAAAGGAGAAAAGATGGAAGTTACCAAAGTTGGTGCAACTTTAACTGTTGCTGAACCTGTTGCTGAAC